>CAIPJU010000569.1 GCA_903865465.1 uncultured Bacteroidota bacterium | reverse complement strand
CCTTGAAGCCTATCTTACTGCCATTCATCGCGAAGTGATTGGTTTTAAGCCAGATGCAGTTGTAATCGATCCTTTAAGCAGTTTCATCCTGGGCGGAAATGAGGTTGAGGCCAAATCAATGATTATGCGATTGGTAGATTTTCTGAAGATGCTCAATATTACAGCAATATTCACCTCTCTTACAGAAGGAGGAAGCGAACTCGAACACACCATTATTAATATATCTTCCCTTATTGACACATGGATCCTTTTACGCGATATTGAAATCGGTGGTGAGCGAAACCGGGGAATATACATACTTAAATCACGCGGTATGGCCCACTCAAATCAGATTCGTGAGTTCAGGCTGACCTGTAATGGTGTTGAATTAAACGATGTATATATTGGTCCTGAAGGAGTACTGACAGGGTCCGCAAGGGTGGCCCAGGAGGCCAGAGAGCAATCTGAACTTGTCTTCCGCCAGCAGGAAATTGAACGGAAGAGGCTTGAAATCGAAAGGAAGCATAAAGCCATGCTTGCCCAGATTGCAGTTCTTCAGGCAGAATATGAGGCAGAGGAAGCAGAGGCAATGAAGATCATAAACCAGGAGGAGGAGCGAAATAATCGTATCCTGGGCACCAGAATCGATATGGCTGAGAGCAGACAATCGGATGCTGCGAAAGAATAAGCTCATTCGGAAAGAGAGATGGGGCAGCATAAAATTCAATTATATGAAAAATGTGAAAGAAAAAGAGGAAACGACGCCTTTAGATCAAAAATTAGTAGATATTGAACCCAATAGCTGGATATTGCGGCTGTATGTTGCTGGAAAAACACCAAAGTCAGTCACGGCATTCAATAACCTTAAAACTATATGTGAAGAACAATTGAAGGGCGAGTACACGATAGAGGTTATCGATCTGCTTGTTAACCCCCAGTTAGGCCGTGATGACCAGATCCTGGCCGTACCAACACTGGTTCGCAAACTGCCGGTCCCGGTAAGGAAAATAATTGGCGACCTCTCAAATACCGAGAGAGTCCTGGTGGGTTTAGATCTCTTACCCAAATCTTTTAAAAAAAATGGAGGTGACCATTATGAAGAAAATGGATAAAGACATAGAAATCTCAACCAGGAAATTTGAAGAGGCTAATGAGACAGCAAGAAAGGAGACATACCTTCTTCGTTTATTTGTTGCAGGTTCGTCTCCCAAATCGGCACGGGCTATCAGTAATATCAGGGACGTATGTGAGAAATACCTGAAGGGAAAGTATGAACTTGAGGTGATTGACCTTTATCAGAATCCTATCATGGCTTCTGAAGAGCAGATAATAGCGGCCCCTACCCTGATTAAGAAGCTTCCTCTTCCGCTTCGCAGGATAATTGGTGATTTGTCCGACTCCGACAAGCTTATTGTCGGGCTCGATTTACTTAAAATTAAGAACGAAAAGAAAAGCTAATCTTTTCACATGGACGGTATGGAAGGGGTTAGACCAAAATATGGAACTGAGAAGCGTCTTCTTCTCGAAAATATGGAATTGCGGGAACGTCTAAAGGAGACGGAAGAGACTCTTGAGGCAATTCGCAATGGAGAAGTTGACGCTATAGTTGTTTCTGGTTCAGCAGGTGAGAAAATATTTTCAATTTCTTCTGCGGAAACACCATACCGGGTTATTCTGGAAGAGATGAATGAGGGAGCTCTGGTCATTTCAGAGACAGGAGTAATACTCTATTGCAACAATAGGTTCTCTGAAATGATAGGTGTTCAACCGGAACAGCTTACAGGTTCCGATTTAATATCCCATATTGGGGAATCCGAAAAATCAAAATTTGAAACACTGTTATATGCAGGTAAAGAAGGAAGATCAAGCGGGGTATTTCTTTTTCAACCGAAAGTTAATTCTCTGAAATATCTTCATTTTTCATTTTGTCCTCTCTCTTTCGGTGGCATAGGTGATGTTTGCATTATGGCTGCCGACATCACTGAACTTAAAAAAATTGAGACAGAGCTGATTGATGCGCGCGAAAATCTTGAAAATCAGGTTGCTGACAGGACTGAAAAACTGACTGCTACACTGAAAGAGCTTACCTCCTCAAACGAACAGCTTATATTTCAAAATCAGATTAACCAAACCCTGGAACAGGTCATCTATATTTCATCACATAATCTCCAGGAGCCGCTCAGGACAATTTCGAACTACATTCATGTCTTAACGGAAGATTATTCAGGATCGTTTGATGAACGTGCCGCCAGCTATCTCGAATCAGTTAATGAAGCTGCAAAAAGGATGAAGATGCAGGTAAAAGCTCTTCTCGACACCTCACGCCTGGGACGTGGTTCAGCTAAGGTACAGGCAGACTTAAATGTTTTGGTTAGAAATGTAATATCCGATCTGAGTTCCATGATAATAAATTCTGGTGCAGATATTGAAGTGTCAGAAATGCCTTTGCTGAATGTATTTGAAATTGAGATATTTATGTTGTTCCAAAATCTTATTTCCAATGCTATTAAATTCAGCAGAAAAGGTGTTCATCCCAGAATAAAAATATATTCTGAAGAATCTGATGCTTATTGGAAATTCTCAGTATCGGATGAAGGCATTGGAATTGCAAAGACTCATTTTGACAGGATCTTTATTATGTTTCAAAGACTTCATCCCGATTCAGAATATGAAGGTAACGGTATTGGTCTTGCCAACTGCAAAAAAATAGTTGATCTTCATCATGGTACTATCTGGGTAGATTCAATACTGGGTAAGGGATCAACGTTTAATTTCACCATTCCTAAAAATACTTTATGAACAGAAAACTCGAATGTATATTAATTATTGATGATAATCAGGATGATAACTTTTACCATACACGGGAGATAAAAAAGGAACTGCCCTGTTCAGATGTTATTATTATGGAAACTGCTATTGAAGCACTTAAGTTTCTAAAATCGGTTCCGGAGACATTTCCCGACCTTATCTTTCTCGACATTAATATGCCCGCCATGAACGGATGGGAATTCCTCGAGGAATATATTACACTTGAGAATGACTTGCCCAAATCAATAACAATTATTATGCTTTCAACTTCCGATAACATGTCCGATATTGAGAGGGCAAAGAGTAACAGGTTGGTACACGACTATGTTGTAAAGCCTCTTTCAAGAGATCTTGTGAAGAGAATTAATGAAAAATATTTCTTGTAATCCTCAATAAAAATTGCCTTTTTTTGATGTG
>CAIPJU010000568.1 GCA_903865465.1 uncultured Bacteroidota bacterium | reverse complement strand
TTTAAATAAATATTTTAATATTATTTTTTTCTCACTGAATATCACAAAAAGCAATAAGGAGCACCGGCTCAACTGAAAGATAAGATTGAATGTGTTATCTTAGTGTGAAAGTGATAGGAACCATATACCAGACTGGCACAGCTTTTCCCCGGTCTTTTCCTGGTTCAAATGACGGGAGCGAGTTCACTACCCTGATCGCTTCGGTGTCGAGATCAGGATCAACCCCCTTTAAAATACTCGTTAAGGTAACTCCTCCATCGGCGGTGACACAAAAGCGGACAATTACCCGGCCCTGAATATTTTTTAATTTAGCTGATTCAGGATAGTGGGTATTTTCTGCAATGAATTTGAGAAGTCCGGCATCGCCTCCGACAAAGAGAGGCATTTGTTCAACTGAAACATATGGATTTAGTTGCTTTTCTGTCAGGGATCTCACTTGTTTTTCCTGGTAATCGGTTATCCTATTGACAGATGAATCAGAAGGAGCAGTAGTAAGGGATGAAACAGATAATAAGACAGTAACAGCAACAGGAATTACCAGCAGCATTTTCAAAGCGGCGAGGGATGATGTCCGTTTTTTTGTCATCATGATCATCCTCTTTTTCACAAGTGAAGGGTTTGAAAAACTATTGGAGAGGTTAAATACATTCGATTTGAACACCTGGTTCAGAAGCAGGCACTGATAATTGACAACAGGTATACCCGACCGAAGGCACCCTTCATCAGCCTGGTATTCATGAATGGCGCGTAATGATCTGTTAAACAGATAGATTGCAGGATTAAACCATTGAAATGCGGTTATTCCTTCGACTATCAGAACATCAAGAAAATGGACCTTTTTCAGATGGTTCTGCTCATGCTTTATAATCTCTTCGGCCTCCTCGGTGGTTAGTCTGGAATTGATAAAGATATATCCCATCGAAGAAAATCCTGCTGTTTTGAAACCATTAAAATAGATTATCCTGTTCCCTTTGGTTTTTCTTTTAAGAATCAGGTAGGCCAGATTTACAAGATCAACAAGAAGTTTAATCAGAAACAGGGCAACCATAATAAAATAAATGGTATTCAAATTCTGCAATGAAATAGCAGAGAAGAATCCCTTGTCGACTTTTACAGCGCTATTTGCCGGAGCAGTAACAAGAACTTCTGCCAGGAACTTTCCGAAAAATTGAATTCCCATAGGCCTGCTTGTACTGAAAGTGATTAATGGCAGGCAGAAGGAGAGTACGAGCGACATGAGTATATAACTTCTGTTGCGTGTATACGATGTGTCACGGCTTAAAAGAAGAGAGTAAATAAGATAAAACGCCAGCAGGTAAATGGCGACCTTAACCATAAAAATAACCAGGGTACTCATTTGATTCCTTTTTGTTTTTTCACCTCATTCTCCATTATTTTCATAATCTCCTCCATCTCTCTGGTTGAAATGCTCTTTTCTTTCGCAAAGAAACTTACCATTTTTTCAAAAGAATTTGAAAAATAGTCATTTACAAATGTTTTCAGATGTGATTTGGAATATTCGTTTTTAGAGATAAGAGGATAGTATTCATGTGTTCTGCCATAGGCTGTGTGTTCAACAAACCCTTTTTCCTGCAGTATCCTCACGATTGTACTGACAGTATTATAGGCAGGTTTTGGTTCGTCGAAGTGTTCAAGTATATCCTTAACAAATCCCTTTTTTATTTTCCAAAGTACCTGCATAACCTGTTCTTCTGCCCTGGTAAGGTCTCTCATGATTCTTCGATGTTTAACGTAATGTCAAATTATAAAATTATTGTTCTGCAGAGGCAGATATTATACTACCAAATATACAACGAAATATTTAGTTATACTAATTTATATTATCATATTTCAATTTTTAAGATCTTAAAAGATTTTATGGGTATAATGATTAGGAGTTGAAAAGTGGCTTGGAATATTAAAAAATATTAATTCCCCAGGCTTTATAGACAAAATGGAGTAAAAAAAGTGTATTTTTAGTCTCTAATTTCGGCAATGTAGATTGATCTGGTTGTAAATGAAGAAGAGTATAAAGAGAATCGGTATTTTAAAGGAAAACCTCAGGATTTCGTTAAGGGCAATACTGTCAAATCGTGTAAGGAGTATCTTGACGATCTGCATAATAGCGTTTGGTATTATGGCTCTGGTGGGGAT
>CAIPJU010000567.1 GCA_903865465.1 uncultured Bacteroidota bacterium | reverse complement strand
TGTCTTCTCGTTGTAGTTTAATACCTTCACCTGATGCTAAGAACTGAGCTATTAATGGGTGTCTTTCTTTAATAGCCTCCAGCATCACATAAAGGCCCTCAAACGAGTTTATTCCAAATACCTTACCGGAGTATTGAACTTCTTAATTAACGTGTCCCACGTTGCTTGTATTGCTCTGGTGTTACCATCAGCTTTATCATTCGGTTTGGCATTGATGGCTGACATCATTACAACCTTCATGGCATCCTAAAGTCACCGTAACTTTCGAAAAACAAATACAAGTTCTGCAAAACAGGTACACCAGGTACATCGGGTACATTACAGAAATGGCTCTACCAGTCAGCAGAGCCATTTCTATCATACAGTTGAATTTTGTGGAAGTCGAATTCGGAATATCCAAAAGTTTTAAAAAAAATCAGATATATAAGTTGATTTTCTTGCTAAATATTCAGTATAACCATGCAGGTACTTAGATGTAAGCTCTGGAGTAACTAATGGTCTTAGAAATTTCTAGCGATATGCTTTTTGAAGAGCATGCAGTTGTCTTTGATCAAGCTGTACGTGAAATTGCATCAGAGATGAATATTCCCTTAGAAGTGGTTGGGTTAACCCACAGGAAAACGTTAGGGGCTGATGTATTCCATTGGCTCCATTTTAAGACCAAAAATGGCAAGAGGGCAGGAATCCTTATCGCTGATGATGACGTTGCCAATATCCCACAATGGCCGCTTCCAACCTCAATTATAGACAGCATTACGTCGTCACTCTCAGTAATAGTGGCATAGTCAGCAGAGCCATTTCTATCATACAGTTGAATATTGTGTAAGTCGAATTCAGAATAGTCACTGTGCAGTAATAAATATTTCCCCCTATGTGCATTGTTGCATGAGCGTGAAAGCGTGCATACTGGCAGTAAAGGACAGGTCGTAAATTTGGCTGATCATGAAATCTATAGTGCCAATATCCGGATTGTCTTTTTGGATATGCTTTTCAATTTCTTCCCTTAGCCCAAATGTAATCTCTTGTATTACTTCCACTGATTCAACTAGTTCCATTATATCTTGCTTCGTTAGTGGTACTTTGGTGTTGTCGTCATTCATATAATTGCGCCCTTACTTTATTGTGTTGAGACATTGTGACACCTGAGACATTAAGTAAAATATGGGTTTGAAATTTCATCGGAACTGACTCCAGTTGAATTTTAACTTGAGAATATTTTCAATGTCTCAGTGTCACAGGTGTCACAGTTGTCATTTGACTTTCTCTGGATATGGTTTTGGAGGATTGTTTTTTATTGATTCCCGAATCTGCTCATGAATAGCTTTCCACATTTCAACGCCAGCTTCTCCAACTGCTTCATAAAGTCTATTGGCAAGGATGTCCTCCACAGCGGCAATAAATTCCTTAATATCAGTACCCATGACGACTTCGAAATTGATATGAGTATTCCCGTTCCAGGCGCATAGTAGTGCCACTTCCGCATCATCAGTCCAGAGTCCTCTTTCGAGGGTTATATAGGCAACCTTTGAGTCCTCTTTTATTTCTTCCTTTTCAAGCAGAACGGCCACAGCATAATAGGCATCAGGTGTAATGTGCGGTTTTGGCATGATAATCAGGACACTTGGATAATCTCCTATAGTGCCGATTACCGTTGCAATATCCTCATGTGAGAAGTATGTCGTATTCTCAGTGCCAATTTCTTTACACGTAATATCCCAAATGCACTCTATAAGTTCATCTTTTTGGTCACTGAACATTGTATTGAAAAATATCTCAGGCATTTTTTGACAACATTCCCGTACCATTTCATGAATGAACTCGTAATGATGGTTGGTCACTATTGTTCTTAAGAACCCCTGCCACCTACGCTCTGCGGTATTAAACCTTTCTGCAATTATTTTATCGATTTCAGTGTTCATAATAAGCCGCCTTATTTGACCTGTAGTTGAAATCCGGATTACCAGCCAATACTTCAGCAGCTATATATTCTTTAATACGTTTACACTCAGGGGTTTTATTGTTCATGATAAGTTGGAATACTCCATCAATAGTGAGCAGGTGGACATACCGAAGTTTGTTGTAATATTCATCCTGAACCATAGTCCGGTATTGTGGGTCAACATTAAAACTTTTCTTGCTGCCTCTGATTGCGTTGGTGACGTTTTTTATTCCAAGTAGTAGGGATATGTCCCAGGCCATGTGCCATTCGATACCGTTAGTTGTCTCATGCCTGACGTCATACCACTCAGGGCCAAATAGTTTCGTTAGTGTCTCGTTCATTTGCTCTCTCCAGATAAATTGTTGATGTATTCGTAACTGTTCAGCACAATTTATTTTACGTTCTTTGAAAAAAGCCCTTGACACAGTTTTTAGGTGTTTTTTTGAAAATCCGGCACACCTTCACACCGGCTTCATATT
>CAIPJU010000566.1 GCA_903865465.1 uncultured Bacteroidota bacterium | reverse complement strand
GGGTGAGAGTGAGTGTGAGTTTAACCAAAGAGAGGATGGGGTTTGATGCTGAAAAAGTCATTA
Source organism: uncultured Bacteroidota bacterium (assembly GCA_903865465.1). Taxonomy (GTDB): domain Bacteria; phylum Bacteroidota; class Bacteroidia; order Bacteroidales; family VadinHA17; genus LD21. Next base: position 3,435 of record CAIPJU010000566.1, on the reverse strand, counting down.
CATAGAAAAGCAAGAAGAACTACCATTGCTGCTATTGCCAGCACGACCAGGATCTGGTAAAATGTCACCTTCTGAATCTCATGCTTGTCTTTTATTTCACAGATCTCACCCGGACAATGCTGGGCTTTTTCCTTATAGAACATATTGTAAAACAGACAACCCAGACAGATACCAAAGACAGATTCAAAAAAGAGAAAGGTCAGGCAAAATAAGCAGATGATTCCGGTTATTGGACTATATGAGTTAACCAATACCATCAGAACAAACATAGTGGCTGACAAAACAACACCAATAATCCATGCAAATTTCTTCTGGGCTGCTCCTACATATTCAGGGTTCTGCCGGCTTACTATCAACCTGCTGAGAATAAGAGTTGGTGCAAACTTTGGATTGATAAATACCCGAATGATAAAATCTGTCATAAAAACAGTGATCACATATTTGATCATTAAAAAATTACCTTTAAGCAGAATTAACATTAACGAAAGAAAGGTAAAGAAAAAGAGGATTCCGGCAGCAGCCCGGATTTCCCGCTCATTCAATACGGGAATAGTATATCCTTCGACTGTCTCACCAAATTGATTTATTTTTCTCATAGTCAAATTTAACCTTATTGCAAGTTTTAATCCAATTATTTGAAGATGCAAACATACTGATAATTCTATTTAAATAGCCGGGGTACCGGCTTATTGCTTCATAGTTCAAGTGAACAGGCTAGCGTTTGCCACTTTCAGATTTCCGGAGGAACATCAGATGGTTTATTACAAAATGTAAGTCGCTCCAGGAGACCTTTTCTCCAAGGGACTCCTTTGCAGCCCCTAATTTAAGTTCATCGCTCCCTTTAAAATGGGCCGTGATGAGATCGGTTTTCTCCTTTGACACAAACTTGTTTACTGGTATTTCACCCCTGCCGACATAAAATGCAAGATGACCTTCAATAGTATTTATACTCAATCCTCTCGATTCGGCGATTTGTGATATTGTCTTACCTTCCCTGAAAAGATCGGAACTGATTTTCTTTGTATCCTCTTTTACCTTTTTAGGAACTTTCCGGACTGCAGGCACAACTTCAGGAGGCTCAATTTTTTCTTTTCTGCAATAGGAAATAATAATATCCAGAAGTTCTTCACCGAATTTTTCTGACTTCTTCTTACCCATCCCCTTTACCAATTCAAGAGCAGCCACAGACTGAGGCAAGAGATTCGACAAGGCAACCATTGTCTTCTGGGGCAGTATCATATAATGCTGCATATGCATCTCCCGGGCTTTTATGTTACGCCACTCCTTCAGCTGGCGAAACAATGCAGCATGCTGAATAACTCCTGACCCATCATCAGCCGACTTTGCAGGATGCGATTTGATGGCTGGAATATCAATGGCCGATTTAGCTTTGGCATCGAGATACTTACCTGTTTCAAAACCCGACATGACAGAATTAAGACAGGCTAACTTAATGAGCCCCTCCTTTCTTGTTCGTTCCAAGGCCTCAGCAACCGCTTTACGGACTGCTTTGTTATCTGTTTCCACCGAGAACCCGTCCAAAATATCTTTAAGAGCTGCTTCAAGTTTAACCGAAAAGTATTCAGCTGCTTTTTTAATACGTTCCTGCAGCAGGCTATTTGATTCAGCATCGATACTCTTGCTTAAAAGCTGATTCAATTGAACATGGAATTTTTCGGATACTTCAGTGAGGTCCGTCCTTATAGCGGTTAAAGCATCTTCAACCATTGTCCTGGGATTTCCCAGAATGTTTTCGTGGTGTTCCTCCACTATTTTAAGGCAATAGCTGAGTCTTGACGAAATGGAAGTAAAAGTGAACAGTTCGGTAAGCAACAGCTTCTGATAGGCCTTTTTCGACTCCTCCAATTCCTTCTGCCCGGGTTGATTCTGTTCTGTTTCAGTAACAAAAAGCGAAATAGCAGGATCATTGATTATACTTCGCTTATTGATCATAGTACTTAGTACCAACCCCTCTAAGGTACGGCAACGGCTAAAAGCCACATAAACCTGACCATGTGCAAATGCAGCACCTGCATCAATAACCACCCTGTCGAAGGTAAGTCCCTGGCTCTTATGAATCGTTATTGCCCAGGCCAGCCTTAGAGGATACTGGGTAAACGTGCCAATAATTGTCTCACGGATCTCTTTGCTCTCTTCATCGAGAGTATATTTCATGTTCTGCCATTCAGCCATCTCTACCATGATGCGGAAATCGTCGCCGGGACATTTAACAACAATAATGTCCCCTTCAAAGGATTCAACCTTCCCTATTTTCCCATTGAAGAAAAGCTTATCGCGCGACAGATCATTCTTCACAAACATGACCTGTGCACCTGCTTTCAGCACTAATTCATTGGTATTAGGATAGGAAAACTCAGGAAATTCATCCTTAATGGTAGCTGTAAATGAATGAGTTCTTCCGGGAAGTTTCTCAAGCTTAGAGTCATTAAGTGTCTGTGCCTGGTAATTGTGAGTTGTAAGAGTGATGTAAGCTCCATCAGAATCCGGATCAAAATCAGGAATATATCTCTTGTTAAGTTCGTTCAGCACATCAGAATCCACTTTATTGTCACGAACTTTGTTAAGCAGGTTTATAAAAGTCCGGTCATTCTGCCTGTATATATGCTTTAATTCAATAGTTACATAATCCGTGCAGCCAAGGGCCCTGCTTCCGAAGAAAAAAGCGGAATCATAATACTTATAAATCATCTCCTTTTCTTCCTCAACAACAACAGGAGCAAGCTGTTGAAGATCACCGATCATCAGCATTTGAACTCCGCCAAACGGCAGGTAGCGGTTTTTGTATCTTCTAAGTACAGAATCGATGGCATCGAGGGTATCGGCTCTTACCATGCTTATCTCATCAATAACAAGCAGGTCGAGGCTTTTCATTATGTTGACCTTTTCGCGACTCATCTTGTAACCGGCTGGTTCCTTCTGCTCATCCGGGTTAGTATTATTGTTCCCTGTGAGGTAAAATGTTGGAATGAATGGATGGAATGGCAATTGAAAAAATGAGTGTATCGTAACACCGCCTGCATTTATTGCCGCCACGCCTGTAGGAGCAACAACAATCATTCTCTTAGGGGAGGTTTTTTTAAGGTCATGAAGGAATGTGGTTTTTCCTGTACCTGCCTTACCCGTAAGAAAGATATTGCGATTTGTGTATCTAACAAAATCAAATGCCAGCTGCAGATCCTTATTTGCGACAGTTTCCATTTAATGTAAGCCTGTTTTCAATAAAGGATAAAAATATTAAAAACTGTCAGGCCGTCATAATGATACCGGCAAAATAAACGACTTTGCATTCTTCATATTAATTTTACATTATTCAAGCCAGGCACGCTCCCCTGTTGTTCATATTGCCGACGCTCGAATTGTACAAACGGTCCTGATTTTTCGATATCCACTGTCCTGGAACATCTTCCCCGGTTG
>CAIPJU010000565.1 GCA_903865465.1 uncultured Bacteroidota bacterium | reverse complement strand
CTGTTGGTCTGCTGCCTGATCTTTCTGTGCAGAAACAGATTGAAAAACGATTAAGTATATAAAAAGAAGAAATATTTTATTCATTGGATTAATTTAAATTTACTTCCATGACAATAATACGCGGTTAACAAAAATAAATGAGGTTTGATCAATCTGAAAAAAAGAAAAAAATCGTATCAACAGATTTAACGGAGGCCGGCAAATTCTTTTTCGGGATAGAGCTTTTTTGCGAGGCTCTTCTGTATTTTTGGAATTGTAAGCGCTTCGGCCACAATTTCAGCAATATCGGCAACTTTTGTCTCTGTAGCCTGAGCAAGTGTTTTCTTACAGAGAGGACATGCCGTTGCCACTGTATCGGGTTTATCTTTTGTCAGTTCTGAAGCAGTAAATAATGCCATCTTCCTCCTGTCGGCAGAGCTGATCACTGAATTTGCAATGCTTCCACCGCAGCAAAGGGAATTCTGATCATCGTACCTGGTCTTCTCTAATCGGCTAACATGCCTTAACACCTGACGGGGAGCTTCATATACTCCTGAGGCTCTTCCAAGTTCACAGGGCGAATGGAAGACGACTCTTTTCCTCAGGAAATTGAGAGTGATCAGATTTTGATCAATTATTCTCTTTATAAATTGAGTATGATGTAGAACTTCAACATCGAGATAATAACTTTCGCGGAAAACCTTGTAACAAATCGGACATGATGTGACAAGAGTTTTTGCGCCTGTTCTCCAGATTAACTGTGAATTGTAATTAATCAGTTCCCTCGCCTCTCTGTCGAGTCCTGCAAGCATCAATGGCCGTCCGCAGCATACGCTGCCGCACTCGTCAATAAAACTGTAATTCAGACCCGAAGTTTCAAGTATTTTAACCATCGAGTTTTTAATTCCCGGTGTCAGATGTGTCATACAACCTGCAAAGTAAATTACATCTGCCTTTTCGGGATTTTTCCCCGGCAGGAAATTATATGAAGAAGTTGGAGTGACTGCTTCAGCTTCTGATTTCTGCTGCGACCTGAAATATCCTTTATAAATGTTCCGGAATTCATTTCCCGGATCTTCATTTCTCCTTGCTATCATCCGTATGGGCGCTAGCTCAATCCCGACCGGACAAACAGTATCGCATCTTCTGCAAACAAGGCAATTGTGGGCAATATCCGACACACCGGAATTTTTACGAATGGCCTTCATGAGATAAGCCGACTGCATGGTTTGTATGCCGGAGGAAAAATTCATCTGGCAGACATCGATACACATACCGCATGAAGAGCATGAATAAGTCTGTACTTCCGTGAAGGTTCCGGCCTTATCACCTGTTCTGATGCCTGAATTACGCATAAAGATCAGAAATATCTCCGTTGGAATATGCATGTAACGTGTCAGTGGAAGCAAGACGAAGAAGGTGCCCAATGCAAGTGAATATAAGCACCAGAACGGATAAGCAAGCTCTTTTACCGGAAGGAAACCTGCCATCAATCTTCCAAGAGTTCCGGTAAGAAAACTGCCTGTTCCATATGCGCCGCTTGTAAAACTCTCGGCAAGAAGCCGGCTGGGAAAAATAAGCCATAAAGAGGTTAGCGCAACCTTATCGGCAATCTTCAGCTTAGTAGTTTTTTTCATCCCCACTATCTTCGAAAAGAAACGTTTTGAGATGGCAAGAAGCAATCCGGATAAAATAAAGGCCAGAATAAGATCCATAAGAAATCCAAATCCTGCTTCAAAGGGAGT
>CAIPJU010000564.1 GCA_903865465.1 uncultured Bacteroidota bacterium | reverse complement strand
TGTACATGTACGAAGTTCTTGATGACAGAGAAGTATTGCAGTTTACAAAAGATGTGATGCTGCAATCGGCAGATATTCTAAGGACAGTTTACCCGGACGATTTTACTGCTGCTGATCTAAATAATCATATTGACGATCTTATTCATCGATTCAGGAATAAGGCGCTTCAGGATACAATTTTCAGGGTTGGACAGGATTTGTCGAGGAAGCTGAGCGACGACGATCGATTTATGGGATCAATACACCTCGCAAGACAATACGGGAAACCCTATGATCTGATATTAAGGGCAATGTCATACGGTTTATGTTTTAATGCAAAAGATGAGAAGGGAAATTTATTCCCATCAGATATTAACTTTTTGAATACCATCTCAAAGGATTTTGAATCGGCGGTCATCAACGAATTAAAAATTGATCCTACAACCGACAATTCAATTATTGAAACACTAAGAAACAAATACACAATCTTACTGCAATCTAAAACTTAATACTATGAAAAACACAGGATCACTCAGATTTTTGGCAGGCATTTTCCTGATTGTAATAAGCTATTCACTCAAAGCCCAGGTTCCTCAGTTGGGTAAAAACTCTATCAAGGAAGTTGTTGCAGCAATGACGCTCGAAGAAAAGGTAAGCATGGTTGTTGGGAACGGAATCTATATGCCAGGCATTAACTTTCCTGGTATAACAAAAGCAGAACCTTCTGCCGGACAAAAAAAGGTACCAGGCTGTACAGGAGCAACAACAGGAATTCCGCGACTAGGGATTCCGGCATTAGCTATGAACGATGGTGCAGCGGGTCTTGGCATTATAAATTCTGGTTTTAACAGGATCTATTATGCAACAGCATGGCCCGTTGGGACTTTACTTGCATCAAGCTGGGATACTACCCTGGTCAAAATGGTTGGGACCAGTCTTGGAAAGGAAGGAAAAGAATATGGCCTTGATATTGTATTGGGTCCTGGTCTGAATATTCATCGTAATCCTCTATGCGGTCGTAACTTTGAATATTATTCTGAAGATCCGGTTGTTTCGGGGTATATTGCGGCATCAATGATAAATGGTGTTCAAAGTAATGGTGTAGGTGTTGCTACAAAGCATTTTGCAGCCAATAACCAGGAGACAAACAGGTCGTCAGTAAATGTAATTGCGAGTGAAAGGGCTCTGAGGGAAATCTACCTGAAAGGTTTTGAAATTGTTGTAAAAAAATCCCATCCCTGGACCATAATGAGTTCATATAATCTTATCAATGGAACCTACACTTCGGAAAGGAATGACCTGATTACACAGATCCTCAGAAATGAATGGGGTTTCAAAGGTATAGTTATGACCGACTGGTATGGTGGCAAAGATGCAGTAGCCCAGATGAAAGCCGGCAACAATCTTTTAATGCCGGGAACCCCGGATCAGGAAAAGCAAATACTTGAAGCAGTAAAAAGTGGTCAGCTACCGGAAAAAGTTCTTGATGAGAATGTTGCAGGAATTTTGGATATGATTATTAAAACTCCTGCTTTTAAGGGATATAAATATTCCGATCAGCCTGACCTGGCGAAGGATGCCAGAATATCAGGAGATGCTGCAGCACAGTGTATGGTTCTGTTGAAAAATAACGAAAAAGCATTGCCAATTTCTAAAGGAAACAGGAGAATTGCGGTTTTTGGAAATAATTCATACGATCTGATAGCAGGAGGAACAGGAAGCGGTGATGTAAACAGAATGTATACCGTGCCATTGGTTGAAGGCTTATTCAAAGCCGGATATGTAGTCGATCCTGACATTCTTACGATATATAAGGGGTATATGACAGAAATGAAATCGAAGCAACCTTTAAAAACGGGGTTGATGGCACTGTTGAGTCCATCTGTTCCTATTCCGGAATATTCAGCAGATCCTGAAATCATTAAAAAAACTGCATTGGTAAATGACATTGCAATAATAACTGTCGGCCGGAATTCAGGCGAAGGATTTGACCGTAAATTAGAAGGAGATTATAACCTGACCGAAACGGGGAAACAACTTATTAAAAATGTTTCAGACGCTTTTCACGCTCAGAATAAAAAAGTAGTTGTGGTTCTTAACATCGCCGGGGTAATTGATGTAATGCCGTTCAGGGATTATGCAGACGCCATACTTCTTGCCTGGCAGCCTGGCCTTGAAGGCGGAAATGCAATGGCCGATGTAATCAGCGGCAAGGTAAATCCGTCCGGGAAACTGGCAACAACCTTTCCGGCATCATACCAGGATGTGCCTTCTGCAAAGAATTTTCCGGGCAAGGAGTTTCCCGATAAAGCTTATAAGGGAATGATGGGAGTGAAAACAATCCCCGGGGAAGTAATATATGAGGAAGGCATTTATATCGGGTACAGGTATTATAATACTTTTGGTGTAAAAACGGCCTATGAATTCGGATATGGACTTTCATATACTGATTTTAAGTACAGCGATCTGAAACTGAGTTCTCAAAAATTTGAAAGTAATCTCACTGCAGCAGTAACAGTTAAAAACACAGGTAGTGTGCCAGGGAAGGAAGTAGTTCAGCTATATCTCACAGCACCTAAAAAGAAAATCGACAAACCAGCCATTGAACTGAAAGCATTTGCAAAAACCGGTTTACTCAAGCCAGGAGAATCACAGACGCTCACTTTCAGATTAACTGCTGATGATCTTGCCTCCTTTGATACTAAATCTGCATCATGGGTGGCTGAGGCTGGTAATTATACAGTTAAAATCGGAGCTTCCTCACTAGACATAAAGCAGACTGAGATTTTCCAGGTACCAAAGGATATCGTGACAAGCAAAGTCATGAATGTCCTTACCCCACAGGTTGCTATAAATGAGATGAAAAGTAAATAGCTGCGGTCATAAATATTCCTTATAGGTGGAATAATAAAAACCCTTGTAATTTGCTATTTTACAAGGGTTTTTTATTTGTTTGCGTGAACCTGGAGGGACTCGAACCCCCAACCTTCTGGTCCGTAGCCAGATGCTCTATCCAATTAAGCTACAGGTCCGTTATATTCATCTGGTCCGTAGCCATCCCGATGCATCGGGACAATTAAGCTACAGGTCCGTTTTGAAGGCGCAAATATAACAAAATTTCGAAATAGAAATACTCAAAACTGTCCAAAGTTTAAAATGAAACGAAGGATCAAAGAGATTTCATGAGGATAAAATATAATGAGTATCGCCAATCATATATAAGAAATCGGCAATTGCTCCGGATTAAAATCTGTAAGGCTTTACAAATATTCCTATAAACTGCAGAGCGCGCAGTGATTAAGCTGCGGTCGCTGAGATAATTGTAGTAAATTCTCTCTTCTGTGACTTCTGCTCTGCTTCTTCCATCCTCTGGGCCTACCTGCCGTTAAGCATGGTTTAGGGATTTTTGATTTGCCAACAACAAATTGTACCAGGAATTGAATTCAGATAATTATTGAGTGTTTGAATGAGCATAATCATAATTCTTATTCCCGTTCCTGATGGTCAAATAGTGTTTTTCTTACTACCATTTAGCTTCAGGATCGTTATTTAAACTCAAATCACTTTATTTTTCTTCTCGTAAATAATAATTAATTTTAATATCCGTAATATGTCATAACTTATCTCCATACTCATTTGTTATGAATTTAAACTATTGAAATATGAAAAAGGCAGCAGGTATAATATTGAAAGTGATTGCAG
>CAIPJU010000563.1 GCA_903865465.1 uncultured Bacteroidota bacterium | reverse complement strand
ATATATAAAATAACATTTATTTCCCACAGCCAAAATCAATCGACTCATGGTATTTGAACCTGGAACGATCAGACATTTACCCCTTAATTTGTTGTTTTAAAAAGTTAAGAACCTCTTCAGTATCTTTTTCGGGGTCGACAGATTCATTCTTATAAATGATTTTTTTGTCCTTACCTACTATAAAGGTCCATCTCTTCTCGGTAACCGGACGAACAAGTTCATGTTCGATTCCATCGATAGTGCGTTTGATTGATCCTCCCTCGCCTACCGGAACACCAAAGGCCTTTGCAATTTCTCCCTTTTCATCCGACAAGAGAGGAAAGTTGAGATTCTCTGCTTTTTTGAAATATTGAAGGTTCTCAATTTTATCTCCACTGATACCTACCACAACTATACCCGCAGATGACAGTTCGTCGCGATGATCACGGTAGGAACAGGCCTGTTTGGTGCATCCTCCGGTCATTGCTGCCGGATAGAAATATACCACAATAAATTTATCTCCAAGGTACTTGTTAATATCCCAAACCGATCCATTGTCGGTTGTCGCTTTAAATAAAGGAGCCTTACCACCAACTGATAAAACCTCCTGACCTGATACTGAAAAAGTTTCCATAGTTATAACGATTAATGCAAAAAATAATGTTTTCATAATTTTATTTTCTAAATTTCATATTAACCAACAATCATTAAACTGATTAGGGAAATCTTCCAAATCTGTTTCTATTAATTCCTCCTTCCACTGACAGCGGCTGGTGATAGAAAATCAGAAACATGTTTTAATCCCTGATCGCTATAAATAACAAATCAGAACACCTAAAGTTCAGGCAAAACCTTTGTGACTCCTCTCTCAAAACAGGTTCGCCTTGTGCAATTTGACGTTATCCACTTACAATAGTTAAGCGCTTATTATATAACAGGAGTATCGTGGATCTCAAACAATAATTCTGTAAGTGCTTAAAAATCAATAAATTTTTATCCGGCTTGCCAATTCAGAAAGTAAAAAATAATTTCACGAAAACCTTGCCTGTTTGTAATTTATATTCTACATTTGTAGTTACTAACAAAAAGAGTAATTATGCAACTCACAAAAGCCGAAGAACAGGTAATGAAATATGTCTGGGATCTTGAAAAAGCCTACCTTAAGAACATACTCGATGAATTTCCCGATCCGAAACCTGCGACAACCACTATTGCTACCTTATTAAAACGGATGATAGACAAGGGTTTTATAGGATATAATCAGCACGGAAGCAACAGGGAATACTTCCCCCTTATCAAAAAAACCGATTACTTCGCGAAACAGGTGAATTTAATGATCCGCGATTATTTTAATGACTCAGCAGCTCAATTTGCTTCATTCTTTACAAATGAAACAAACCTGAACCTTACAGATCTGGAAGAGATAAAACACTTAGTTGACCAGAAAATTGAAACCAGAAAAAAAACAAAATAAAATGGTAAGCTACTGCATCAAATCCGCCTTTTGTTTATTTATACTTTATGGTTTTTACCATCTCTTTCTAAGAACAAAAAAGATCTTCCTATTTAACAGGTTCTTTTTGATATTATCCCTCCTTCTCTCCCTGATAATCCCATTGATTGTTATACCCGTCAGGGCTGAACTCCCTTTCAGCCTGGCAATTAATAGCATTACTGCCGGACCTGCTTCACTGTTTCAGGGAAAGACAATGACAGAGAACAACTTATCACCTTTCACAATGAGAAATGTAATGATGGTGATTTACTTTTTAGTTTCATCAGTTTTGTTAATACGTTTTGCCGTGAATATTTTCCGGATCCTTAAAAAGATCGGCAAAAACAAAAAGATCAATTATCACAATTTAACTCTGGTGGCCCTCGATGAAAAGGGACTACCCTACTCCTTCTTCAGATTCATTTTTGTGAACCGCTCCGATTATGAATCGGGCAGGATTGAAAATGAACTTCTAATACATGAAGAGGCTCATTGTATTCAATATCATTCACTTGACATTAT
>CAIPJU010000562.1 GCA_903865465.1 uncultured Bacteroidota bacterium | reverse complement strand
TTTCTTAAATTTCTCATGATTTTTGAATTTGAATGAATGAAATGACTAATTGTTGTTTAGTTCTATTTGTTTTTGCTATTAGAATTTGAATCGGAAGCCCAGCGTGAAACGCGAAAAATAAAGATCCTTTTCAATGGTTGCATAATCCGGACTATCCTGCATCTGAAGTTTGTTGTTGCCACTATAGGCTTTATTGGGTTGCTTAACAATCAACTGGTAGGGTGTATTCAAGAGGTTATTAATCTTGATGTAGATAATATAATGTTGCTTAAATTCTTTCTGTGCAGAAAAATCCAGGTTGACGGTTGGTCTTTCCCAGTTATCCAGATCCTTATACATAGATAGGGTGTTGATTCTTTCTCCAGTATAAACCAATGCCAATTGTGCATCCAACATTTTCTTGCTGTTTTTGTACAAAAGGGATATATTACCAATATGAGCCGCCTGTCCTTGCAATGGTCTTGCCTGGTTCACTTCAATGTTGTGGAAACTATTATCGGTCAGATCGATGTAGTTAAATTTCTTGGTCGAATTGATCAGTGAATAGGTGTAGGTATAGTTCCCTGAAATTCCAAAATTTCCAAAGAACTTTCTGAATACAACTTCCACACCATAATTATGAGCTGTTCCGAAATTATTTGGTGTAAGCTGAAGATCAGCCGCATAACCACCTTGTACTAGCGCATATTCTATAGGGTTCTTGATCGATTTATAAAAAGCGCCAATCATGTACTGATCCATTCCTTTGGGAAAGACTTCGTAACGAAAATCGAAATTGTCGATGGTTGTGTGTTGTAAATTTGGATTGCCAATTGTTCCAAAGTCATCCTGTGCAAATCCTGTTTTGTCCAAATATGGAACCAGATCAGAATAGGCTGGACGCAGCAAAGATTTAAAATAGGAGAACCTCAAAGCTTGATTCTTTAAAAGGGAGTACTTTATATTTACAGAAGGCAAGAAATCCATGTAACTTATTGTTGCAGATTTTCCTGCAATGGTTTCAGGAAGTGAAGAATCATATGCCTGACTGGTATTTTCCACCCGCAAACCTAATATTCCATCCAAACGGTCATTGAAGAAATATTTCAACTGCCCGTAAATCCCTTGTACATTCTCATTAAAAGTATAGACACCGGCATTGCTGAATGACGTCCCCAAAGCATCCGTGTGGGGAAGAAAATTGTATTTTGATTCAGGAATGGAAATGTATTTCTGATAAGTCAGGCCATTGTCTGGAACTGCATTTAAACTGTATTTGTTATTATAATTGTCTCTGCCTTTATGCCTGAACATTCCACCAAAGGAAAAAAGAGCTTTATGATTAATGATATCTGCGTTATAATGCAAATTCAGATATCCCGATAAATCTTTATCCGTATTGTGCGACCACTGCCTGGATTCAGAGGTAACCTGGAGTGGCCCATAAGTTATTGAAGTGGCTGTACCTGATGAGTTTGGACTGATTTGCTGTGTAGTGTTAAAGGCAGCCATATCCGGCAATTGCTGTCTTGCTTCTGAAAAGGCCAGCGTCCAGTCAGCAGTCAATGATTGAAGCAATTTGTCATTCCCCTGTAAGATCAAACTGTAAATACTCTGAAGGCTTTGTCTTGTCTGCGTTTCAAAGCTTTGCTGAAATCCACCAATATATCCGTTGTAAGAATAATTACCCAAAAGTAGCTCATTGGTGAGCCTAACCCTGTTTTCATTCAATTGCAGATAAGTTCCGAAAAGACTTAAATTATGATTTTGATTAAACCTATAATCAATCGTTGACATGAGCCCCAATCTGCTGGTTAACGAAGAGTAATATCTTGTAAGGAAACTTGGAAAAACCTGTGTCATCGTAGCGTCAGCACCACGGGCAGGACCCAATGTGGCGTTTTCAACCAATCGGGATGTATTATTCCCGGCATACGTATTCTGGAATGTACCTGAGAATATAATCCCCAATTTATTGTCAAGAAATCTGTCACCAAGGGTAAGACTATAATTGCTATTGATCGGATTTTTTTTGGTTGTTGTCAACAGATTTTGATATGGAAAATCCGAAATAGCCGCTTCAACCCCATTCCCCAAAATTTCCGCGGGGGATTTCATGTTCACAGAAGAAGTGCTGAAACTGTCAAATGTTCTTTGTGAAAACAAGCCTGAATACCCTCCTCCGATATTGCCTTCCAGCCTGAATTTATCAGGTGCTGTTTTCATCACAAGGTTGATAACGCCGCCTGATGCATCTCCTTCCATTTCCGGATTCAAAGATTTGGAAACTTCAATACGCTCCATCAAATCAGAAGGAAATATATCCAAAGGCACATATCTGTTTTTATTATCAGGACTTGGTATTTTTATGCCGTTAATCAAGGTCGTATTGTACCTTTTGTCCATACCACGGATGATGGCGTACTGACCATCACCTCCATTTCCCCGCTCAATCGACACACCGGATACTCTGGCCATCACATTGGCCACAGTCATATCCGGGGATATGGCAATTGAATTGGCCGAAACTATGTTCACGAGATTATTGGCTTTTTGTTCGGCCCTTACTGCATAACCTTCTGATTCTTTCGTCCCTTTTGCAGTAACTTCGATGGTGCTCAGGTCTGTGGTATTTGAAGCCAGATAAAAATTGAGTTTCACGTCAGCGTTTTCGGTTACTGCGATCGTCGATTCAATTGATTCGTACCCGATGTAGGAAATTCTTATTTTATAATTGCCTGATTTAATATTATTCAGGGAAAATTTCCCGCTTAACAAGGAAGCAGTTTTCGCGAAACCAGGCTCTAAAACCACATAGGCACCTACTAATTGTTCCTTTGTATTTTTATCAAATATATAACCTGAAATAGTTGATGCTGTGGATATTAAACTGAAGGCGAAGGATAGGACAAGAGAAAAAACATGTTTCATTCTGAAAATTTAGTCAACAAATTATTTGCAAAAAAAGACTAACCAAATTACAGAATGATTACATACTAGTTACGCGCTTGTTAAACACTGTTACAAAACCATTAATTTATCTACATGTATTCATTATTGAATCAATAATTCAAATTTTATTGCTTAGATTAAAAATTATCTCATTAACTTTATAAAAAATTAATGTCATGGTAATAAATTTGTGGGTAATCGGAATTATTGCTTTATGTGCTATAATCGTAATTGCTTTTCTTATCTGGAAAAATTTCAAAGATGAAAAAGAAGTTACCAAGACCTTTTTCAACGATGAGATCAAACCTGAAAAGCACGATTTATACGACAAGGATATCTAGTTGGGGCAAACCAGACAGAAAATACGTCAATTACTTCAAAAAGTCACGAAACCAGTACCCTGAATCCTTGACCGTTCGCTTTTGCGTTTCAAAATCATTGTAAACCAGACCAAATCTGGGACGATTACCTTCTGCCCATTCGAAATTGTCGATAAATGTCCAGGCAAAATAGCCTTTTACATTAACTCCTTCATTCTTGGCTTTCAAGATATTTTGCAAGTATTGTTTGTAGAAACTGATTCTTTGCGGGTCATGAACCCTGCCATTCTCAAGCCGGTCGGGGAAGGCCGCCCCATTTTCAGTAATGATTATTTCTTTCACCGGATATTTGGCAAACTGCTTGATAATATGGTACATGCCTTCGGGAGCCACTTCCCATCCCATTTCCGTAACTTCCCTGCTATCATCCGGCTTTACCCTGTTCGCCCAAATATAAGGTATTAAGGAGGGTTTCGTTACCACCCTGAAATAGTTCTGGAGACCAATAAAATCAAAATCAAACCTCAACTTCTCCATATCACCGGGTTGGATGTGCTTTTCTATTTTCTTGAGAAGAGGTAAATCATCATACGGATATCCCATACCCAGCGATGGTTCAATAAAAAGTCTGTTTAAAACCACATCGAGCCTTTTTGCTGACCTTTGGTAACGTTCCGACAATTTGTAGGGTTCAATGTGTGAGCAGGAAAAAGTGGTTCCAATATGGCTGTTTTTCACATTGCTGCGGATGATTCTTCCACCTTCGGCCTGACAGAGCGCAGTATGATGAACTGTAGAGAGAAATTTGCCAATGCCGGTCTTGTTCGGTGCATGAACACCAGCCAAATAGCCCAATGTAGTATATCCGGC
>CAIPJU010000561.1 GCA_903865465.1 uncultured Bacteroidota bacterium | reverse complement strand
TCGACTTGCATGTGTTAAGCCTCCCGCTAGCGTTCATCCTGAGCCAGGATCAAACTCTTCATTGTAAAAATTTATTCTTAAGTCTCTTTACAAAAAACAATCCATGATCTCATTTCGATTAACTAACAAGTTATCCTAGACGAGATTATCTATCTCGCCTGGTTGTATACTTCATAATTTCAAAGAACTTTCGTTTTCCCCTCCGCTATTTCACCACTTCGGTGTTTTTGCATTGGGATGACAAAGATAATACTTCTTTTCATCTTTGCAACAAAATGAGATATTTTTTCCGGCTTTTTCTTTCCCTGCTTATCTTTCCTTTTAAGCCGGAATTCTATCTCTCTCTAACCCTTCAATCAACTTATTGCTGTAAAGCGGGTGCAAATGTATGGTTTATTTTTTATAATGCAAGAGTATAGCTAATTATTATTTACTTTTTCTTAATTTAATTTTTCCCTGTTATGCATATTGCTGTTTATATGATAGTTACAAGCATACTTATTTTGCCCTGCAAATCGTTTTTTTGGAGTATTTCCCATTAAATACTATTACCCTCCGTTTTCAATACCATTTTGACACCTCAACAGATGCTTAATTTTTACAGGAAAATATTAAGCCAGGGAATTATTCCTATATGTTATATATGTAAAGCTATATATTGAATAGCAGCAAAGCAGGAAATCCCATTACATTTTCTTTGCAAATTCAGAAGACATTAGTTACTTTTAATATGTCTAATACAAGCTTCTCTGAATATGTCCCGACTAAATTGGTTAAGCACCGTTGCTCTGCTGCCTCTTTTTTTGTTTGCCCTAACATCATGTGAATTCAGGCCTGATGATATTCCAGAAGCAAAAATAAGTAAACCTGATTCAATAGGTCCTCCCATCTCTTTTAACCTTAATGACAGCTTTGATACAATAAGGGTTGGCTAGGAAACCAATTTCAATTTCTATATGACAAGTTCCAGGAATAAAATTATTTCTGTAACAATTACTTTTGCTGATAATCAACTGTCATGTTACACCGGGGAATCGGGCCGATACTTCAACTTCTACTTTGACCCATCGAAATATAAAAACGGCCTTTACAATCTGCATATAAATATCCTTACAAAGACCGGATCAGGAAGCATTGCTGAAAAAACAGATGCTGAAGGATACCAATATGAATATGATTGGCCTGTGATAATTGACAACACACTGCCTCTATCGGCATCGGATGCAGGTTTAACGGCAGTAAAAACAAGCAAAGGCATTGAATTGAACTGGACAGCCTTCAAGCATTTGAATTTCAGGACATATGAAATTATGCGTCAATATCCCGGAATAGAACAGGAGTCTCTACCAATTGCCGTAATTAACAAATCTGAGATTACAACTTTCACTGATTCAACCTACTGGCAGGGACAGCAGGGAGTTTATACACTGCGTATTGCAACACCAGCAGGATCGTATGATATGACGCCTCTTACATATACTGACCATCTTACAGGTTTAAAAGCGGCATGGAATGGAGATGGTTATGTTAATTTTACATGGGATGCGGGGATAAATATCCTGTCATTTGGTAAATATCACGCCAGCGCTGCTTACTTTTCAAGCGCTGCGGAGGAATATTATATAGATGATCCTGCACAAAACTTTATTACTTTCAAGAATACCGGAATAGGATATGGTCTGCTGTTATCTCTTAGCATAATTCCAAAGGATCTGCCTGAAGAGAAGTATGGATTACTGGATAAGGAGACAATAACCCTTTATCCATCCTCCAGATGCCCGGCCTTTTTGCGGTCGGCAAATGTCAATAATCACAATTTCCTATTGTTAACCGGTATTGAAAAAATATACCGCTATTCCCCGTCGTCACAGCTTGCTGAAGATTCAATTCCATGCAGCTGGTACTATGACTGCTCTCTTAAGGTATCGTCGGACGGGGACAAATTCGTTTATTATCAGGATGGACAGCTCCATATCAGGAAGACCACCGATTTTAGCCCTGTCAGGGATATTAATGTGTCAGGCCTTACCGCTCCTATTTCAGGATGTTCCCTTTCTGATAATAATATACTTCTTGCAGTGGATTGTTTTAACTGGGTATACCTTTTTAATATTGAAAATGGTCAGCTTATCAGAAAAGACTCAATACCACTCAACGGTTATTATGAAAAGAATATAGCTCTCTCTCCTGACGGAATAAGCATGACAGCCCAGACGGACTACGAGACAATTTCACTTTATAATCTTGGAGTAGATGGATGGGTGGAAGCCGGCAAAACATCTGTTACAAATCCTTCATTTATCTATTCAAAAGATGGCTCTTCAATTTATCTTGCCAATTATAATAAGATACAAATTCGCAGATCAGATAATTTCCAAATAATAACCCAGTATTCTGTTCCTGAAGGAAATGTTCTGTCTGCAGATATGGATAATCTAAGGGTTCTAATTGCCTGGGACTATTTACCGTCGACGATTTACATTTTTGATTTGAAAACCGGGAGAATTTTGTGTGTAATACCAGGACAGGTAGCTGCCTGCAGCCTTATTGATAATTATCTGATTGCTTCCGGAATCAGGTATATCCTTCCCCAATTTCAATAGTATGAAAAAGATCCGAAACATAATTATTATATTATTTATATCAGGAACAATGTGCAAGGCACAGGAAACGGGAGGCGTGCTGACATATTCCTTTGAATTAGGTTATTCTACCTTTGATATGAGCGATTTGAAGAAATTGAATGAACTAACAGTTAAGGTTCTTCCTTTCGATACAAAGAGGGTTAATAATTTTGATCCCCATCTAAATTTCAACGGGACACTTAATATAAATATATCAGGAAGCATAAAAATGGGGTTAATCTTTAATTATCTGACAACAGGATCAAGGCTGGGGCAGAAAGACTATTCAGGGTATTACGTACTTGATCAGAT
>CAIPJU010000560.1 GCA_903865465.1 uncultured Bacteroidota bacterium | reverse complement strand
TTATTATTTTTTTTACTTATATTATTGTATATCATTATTTTAAATAAGATAAAACAAGTATTTGTTAACTTTTAAAAAGCCATCACAGATATGTTAAAAAGCCTCAAAAACGTCAGAAAAATGACAATTAAGAAAAAAAGTTCTTTTTCTTACTCTGACAAAAGGCCCGATCAGGCAGCCTGTTTTCATCAACACCGGTTTAATCGTTAAAAATGGTTCAGTCCGGATATATGGCAGCCTGCAATAATATTTCAGATATTTCAAACATCGTGTAATTTCAGTAGTTTTGTTATGGGCCGCCATTAATCAAATGCCCTCTTTAACTACCTATGGATGCAGAGATAATAATTATAGGCGCCGGTGTAATCGGTCTGGCTATAGCAGAAAAAATATCGGAGAAGTACAGCAATGTTTTTATTATTGAGAAACATCTTACCTTCGGCCAGGAGACAAGCTCGCGCAACAGCGAAGTCATCCATGCCGGGATATACTATACCAGGGAGAGCCTGAAAGCCCGCCTGTGCCTCGAAGGGAAACCACTACTGTATGAGTACTGTAATAAATATTCAGTGCCTTATAATAACTGTGGTAAGCTTATTGTAGCAACTTCAGGTGAGGAGATTCCTGTAATAGAAGGTATAAAACAAAATGCAAAAGCGATCGGTTTAGATGATATCATAACAATCGATGCGAGGCAGATTGCTGAACTTGAGCCTGAGGTATTTGCCGTTAAAGCTCTTTGGTCTCCTTCAACTGGTA
The DNA here is from genome assembly GCA_903865465.1 of uncultured Bacteroidota bacterium. GTDB lineage: Bacteria > Bacteroidota > Bacteroidia > Bacteroidales > VadinHA17 > LD21. The sequence goes on along the minus strand of CAIPJU010000560.1, from coordinate 3,453 downwards.
TCATTGACTCTCATTCTTTAATGAAACAGTTCGAAACCAACAGTATAAACAATGGATGCCAGGTGGTATATGGCAGCGAAGTTACTGCAATAGTAAAGATCCCCGGAGGATATGAAGTCAGTGTCACAGATGCTGATGGTAATACTTTTAGCTTCACCACCTCCGTAGTTATAAATTCTGCCGGACTTACTTCTGATAAGATAGCTGAAATGGTCGGAATCAGGGAGGAGTCGCTACGGATCCATTTTTGTAAGGGAGAATATTTCAGGATCAATCCACCAAAAAACAAGCTGATAAAAAGGCTTATCTACCCGGTTCCTCATCGTGAAATGGAAGGAATTGGCATCCATGTAACAATCGATATGGGTGGCGGAGTTAAACTGGGCCCAGATGTAAAATATCTTGATTCAAATGTTTATGATTACAGACTGACACCTTCAAAACAGAAGGACTTCTACAGGTCGGCAAAGAAATTTCTTCCATTTCTTGAAGAGGATGATATTGCTCCTGAAATGGCAGGTATCAGACCTAAAATACAAAAGCCGGGTGAAGCACAAAAGGACTTTTATATAATGGAAGAAAGCGATAGAGCGCTTCCGCGATTTATAAACCTTATCGGAATGGAGTCTCCCGGCCTCACCTCATCTGTTTCAATAGCAAATTATGTCCGCAACATGCTGAATAATTGCTTTTAAATTTATAAATTTATGGATTGCTTTCTATATCTTGATAACATTGGGAAAGGAGGCTTCCATGGAAAATGAGTTCACAAAAGCAAATTCATTGCTTTTTACCCTTCTAATTATTACAATGCCCCAGTTATGGTCACAGGAAGTTTCCAGGGATACTACCTTCATTCCCCGGGTTGGCCAGGATGGCAAGGATGTTATCTGGGTACCAAGCCCCAACGAACTGGTTGCGAAGATGCTTGATGTAGCAGATGTTAATGAAAATGATTTTCTCATTGATCTTGGTTCTGGTGATGGCCGAACGGTAATAGCTGCTGCGCGTTTAGGAGCCAGGGCCCTGGGTATTGAGTACAATCCCGAGATGGTCCAGCTTTCAAGAAAAAAAGCTGAAGATGCCGGATTAAGCGGAAGGGCTGCTTTTATTCAGGCCGATCTGTTTGAATATGATCTCTCTGAAGCTACTGTAATCACAATGTTCCTTCTGCCCGAAATAAACCTAAAACTAAGGCCAGAGCTTCTTGATCTGAAACCAGGTACAAGGATTGTTTCAAATACTTTTACCATGGGCAGCTGGGAACCTGATTTTGAGGTAACCACCGACAGTAACTGGAACAGCTGGTATACTGCTCTTATGTGGATTGTTCCTGCAAAGGTTGAGGGCAGATGGAAACTCGATGATAGTGAACTCGATATACATCAGGAGTTCCAGATGTTTTTCGGAACCTGTATTAAAGGAAAGGAAATGCAACGAATAACAGGAGGAAGGATTACAGGTTATAAGCTCTCTTTTTTAATTGGAGATGTATCCTATAATGGTCTCGCAGACAATACAGACTCTATGTCAGGCCGCTGTTCGTTAAACGGAAAGCAGGTTGAGTGGCATGCCACAAGAATCAAAGATTAACTCTTTCGCTCTTTTCAGGTTCATATTACTGCTTACCCCTCAGTATGATCTGCAGTGATGCCATTTCATCCCTGAACCTGGCAGCTTCAATAAAATCGAGATCAGCTGCTGCCTTCTCCATGTTCTTGCGTGTCTTTTCAATAGCCTTCTCCAAGGCTTCCCTGTTCATATATTTTACAACCGGATCGGCTGCGATATCTGGTTTATCAGCTTCAATATATGCTTTTTCAGAGCTTCCCTTTCTACTGAAGCTGCTAAGAACAGAACCTGTTTTTTTCCTGATCTGGGCAGGAGTAATTCCATGCTCCTCATTGTAGAGAAGCTGTTTTGCCCTTCGTCTGCCTGTCTCCTCAATAGTCTGCTGCATGCTTCGGGTAATGTTATCAGCATACATGATAACTTTTCCATTAAGGTTACGTGCTGCCCTGCCTGAAGTCTGGGTAAGTGAACGTGCCGAACGGAGAAAACCCTCCTTGTCGGCATCGAGAATGGCAACAAGGGATACCTCTGGCAAATCTAGTCCCTCCCTGAGCAGGTTAACCCCGACAAGCACATCAATAATTCCTGTTCTCAGATTATCCATTATATCAATTCGTTCAAGAGTATCAATATCTGAATGTATATACTGGCATTTTATACCGTACCGGATAAGATAGGATGATAATTCCTCAGCCATTCTTTTAGTGATAGTTGTCACTAGAGTCCTTTCTCCGGCGAGGGTACGGCTTCGTATCTCCGACATAAGGTCATCAATCTGGTTCAGGCTGGGACGTATTTCAATTGGCGGGTCCAGAAGGCCGGTCGGCCTTATCACCTGGTCGACAAACACCCCTTCGCTCTTTTCGAGCTCATAATCTGAAGGTGTAGCGCTAACGAAAATGGTCTGCCCTGTCAGCGACTCAAACTCCTCAATCCGCATCGGCCTGTTATCGAGTGCTGATGGTAGCCTGAATCCATATTCAACAAGAGTTTGCTTACGTGAATGATCACCTCCGTACATTGCCCTGATTTGTGGCACACTCACATGACTCTCATCGATCACGGTTATGAAATCTTTGGGAAAATAATCGAGCAGGCAGAATGGCCTTGTGCCAGGCTTCCTGCCGTCAAAATAGCGGGAGTAGTTTTCTATGCCACTGCAGTAGCCCAGTTCCTTCACCATTTCCAGGTCGTACAACACCCTCTGTTCAAGCCGTTTAGCCTCCTCCTTTTTCCCATTTTCATTGAAATGAGTCACCTGCCTGACCATATCATCCTGGATGTCACTTACGGCCATGTTAATCCTTTCCCTTGTCGTTACAAATATGTTTGCAGGATAAATTACATATTCGTTAAGAATCTCAAGCCTGTGACCTTCAAGAGGATCAAAGGTATAGATCTCCTCAATCTGATCACCAAAAAACAAGACCCTCACTGCTATATCAGCATATGCGGGGAAAATATCAACTGTATCTCCCCTTACCCTGAAAGTGCCATGACGAAATTCCAGTTCATTCCTTGAATAAAGGCTGTCGACAAGCTTCCTGAGAAAAAGATTCCTGCCAATATTCTGACCTGCGCGTATATGAATTGTATTTGAATGGAAATCGTCAGGATTACCGATACCGTAAATACATGAAACCGATGAGACAACAATAATATCACTCCTGCCGGAGAGCAGTGACGAGGTGGCGCTAAGCCTGAGCTTCTCTATCTCTTCATTAATCGAAAGATCTTTTTCTATATAGGTGTCGGAGACAGGAATATAAGCTTCCGGTTGGTAATAATCATAATATGACACGAAGTACTCAACCCTGTTTTCAGGGAAAAACTGTTTAAATTCACCATAGAGTTGAGCAGCCAGGGTCTTATTGTGGCTGA
>CAIPJU010000559.1 GCA_903865465.1 uncultured Bacteroidota bacterium | reverse complement strand
ATTCTTAAGCCTTTCAAAAAGTGGCTTGGTAAATTCAGCAAATTCCTCATCGAAAAAACCTCCGAATACTGAGGTGTCGATATATAGTCGCTGTTTCATTTAATAAAGATATTAAAAATCTTTGAAATTCAGACTGATATCAAGATAGCTTATCTTTTCGTAGCCTGATGTATAACGGCCTCGCGGTTTAATTTAGTTGCCGTCTGTGTCGCGGTGCCGCGTTTTTTGCCAGTCCCGGTAGACGGTAGAAGGTTTCGCGTCACGATGAAATTGTCGAGATGGCAGCAGTCCCGGTAGATGGCAGTGAAGTTTCGTGTCACGATGAAACTGTCGAGATGACGCGCAAAAAATGTGGCGCTAGCGCGGTGGTCGGCAGCGCCAATGATGCTGTCCAGATAGACGAAACTGTCCGGGTGCCACAAAATTTAATAAATGAGGAAGAATTAAAAGCATAGACGTTGGGGTCGATTACGATGCAGTCCGGGCTGCCGAAGGCCATTAATTAAACCCGCTTATTAGGTGGCGTTATTTTATTTTTTCAAAATATTGTCCTTTGAATTGATATAAAGTATATCTGTCTGTTACTTTCTCGTCAATGATAATTGGAACATAAATTATTTTTTTATCAGAGTCATATTTGATTAATTGAAGCGGTCTTTCAGGTCGGTCAAGAACACTTGAAGCGTCAAACTCAATGAGAATATAATTTTTTAAACCGTCTGGTGTTTTTATTATTGCAACGTTTTCGTTTATTGTGCTATCAGTAATGGAATAAATATGAATAGATTCATACCAATATTTTGATGATTCACTCCCCGTACTTGTACTCAAAAAATAATTTTTCCCCCCTGCTTTGAGTAAATAAGCATTTGTAAAATAAGTTCCCATGTCTCCCTCGCCAAAGTCAAAAGTTGGTGTGTAAACTTTACTGCCTGATTTGAACTGAAAAAGATTTTGGTAGTGGTGCATTGTTCCACCAGTCCACGTATCCCAACTATAAATTCTGAATTCTCCGTCGGGTGAAGTCGCAATGCTGCCAATACTGTCTTGAAATAATTTGAATTTACAGTCAAGAGTTGATGGGTTATTTACGATATATGTTTTTAGTTTAGATGAAAAAAGTTCACTATAGTAAAATAATGTGTCTTGGTCACCGTAATAAAAGGGGAATATTTTTTTGTATAACTTAACTAATTCCACTTCAACTTTGTCGCAAGAGTTTGTTTGTCCTTTTGCAATATTCTTTGTGAAAAAGATTGTTGTAAGGAGAATTACTGTCCAGATGAGTTTCTTCAATTTGTTTTGTTTTTATAATGCCACCAAACGGCCACGCATAAGGCCAGTCCCGAGGTTGCAAAATTACTTTAGAAATTGTATTATCTGCCCTCGGGATTGGCTTTATGCGATGTTAGTGGCTGGCGGCTTTTTGACTTTCTAATTTCTTCGCATATTTTTTTCTGATCGCAGCTAATCTCGTTTCTCTTGATTGAGGATCATTCTGATATTCTGAATGACGTTTTTCTCTAATATCTCGCATCATTTTAACTGCATCAAATTCTCTTTTAGATTTCATCTTCATCTGATTTTAGAATTTCTCGGGGAGTCCGAATCTCAAGTATCGAAAAACCATTTTTGAGATTTACAGAATTGTACATTCTAATTCGATCGAGATTTACTATGTGTTTAAAGTTCCAACTTGCAAGTACACTTACCTGATTTATTGTTGCAATGGCAATGTGTAGTGCATCTTCATAGAATTTAAAAGAAACAGCTTTCTCAGTTATATATTTATCGGCAAGTTCCTTGATTCTTTATCAGATGTTAGAATTTCCAAAGAGCTATCAGGAATTGTTGAGAAGTTATCCTGAACATATTGCGGAGCATCTGTTAATTCATCAAGGGTAATATCTGAAATAACAGCTATCTTTCTGCCGGATATAAAATCGTCAAACAGCCTTTTTGACCACTCTTCAAATTCTAGGTCAAAACAACCTCCAACCACCGATGTATCAATATAAACCCTTTGTTTCATTCATCAATTGTCTCATTACAAAGATACAAAAGTTTTTAATGTTTAACTTGGGATCTTCCTCCGCTTGCCAACGGCTGACGCTATGGCAAGTGCGGGAATAAATTGTTGCTCAACTGCCGGCCAGCACAAATGGATATAAAGATTTCAAATGTTTCAATGAACACGCAAACCCGCATTTGCTATAGCGTTTGTTGAACT
>CAIPJU010000558.1 GCA_903865465.1 uncultured Bacteroidota bacterium | reverse complement strand
CCTCCAGAAGTTCAATACTGTTTTCCAATCCCTTCTGAAGAATCTTTTTCCGTCCAATTTCAAGCATGTTACGCGAAATATCGATACCTGTGATCTTTGCCGGTTTTAAATGCAAGGCAGTGATTGCCATATCACCTGTCCCTGTCGCCACATCAAGAATTTTGGGAAAGGTATATGATTTAAAGATCATCAGGATAGCTTTTTTCCTCCACCAGCGGTCTATACCGAACGACAGGAAATGGTTAAGGAAATCATACCTCCATGCTATTGAGTCAAACATAAATTCAACAGCCCTTCTTTTGTCGCTTTTCTGGTATTCCTGCCTCTCTTCCATATAAAAATAAAATGCAAAGATAAAATTATTGATGTTAATCAGCGGGTTAAAAATCTAATTAAGGGATTTCCTTAGAAACTCATTTAAATCTTAAGCCCGAAACATTAATTAGAGGTAGTTCTCATACTGTTTCATGTTCTAAATATTTCTACTTTTGCATGAATTTCAAATATAAAAAAATGAATAAAACATTATTGGTGACTGGGGCTACCTCCGGTTTTGGAAAGGCTATAGCCCGAAGGTTTGCTGCCAATGGATATAATATTATTATTACAGGCAGACGGAAAGAGAGACTCGAGGAATTAGAGACGGAACTTAAATCGCATTCTGGAATAAAGGTACTATCGCTCAATTTCGATGTCAGGAATTATAATGAGGTAATGTCGGCAATTAACAACCTTCCTGATGAATGGAAGGCAATTGATATACTGGTAAATAATGCAGGACTTGCTGTTGGGCTTAACCATATTGACAAGGGTGTAGTTGATGACTGGGAGAGAATGATCGACACCAATGTTAAGGGTTTGATTTATGTTACCAGGGCTGTTTCACCGCTGATGGTTGAAAGGAATTCCGGACATATTATCAATATTGGTTCAGTAGCAAGGGATCCTTATGAAAATGGAAATGTATATTGTGCTTCTAAGGCTGCTGTTGATACTTTTTCTAAAGCAATAAGGATCGACCTGCTGAAAAATAATATAAAGGTCACACATATTGCTCCGGGAATGGCAGATACTGAATTTTCAATTGTACGGTTCAAAGGTGATGCTGAAAAAGCAGGTATTACATATAAAGGAATAAAACCTCTCACTGCTGATGATATTGCTGATGCAGTTTTCTATTGCGCAACACTGCCTGCACATGTTTGTATTAACGACCTCGAGATAACCTGTACGCAACAGGCGAACGCTACAACCAATTTCAGAAAGGAGTAGCTCTCACCGGAATTTAGTAGGAAATGGCTCTGTAAATTATTGATTCATAAAACCCTGAGCCCTTATTACCTTAAGGAGTTCATTTGAGAAAAAGATATTATCCTTTTTAGTGTAACGTATATCAGTAAATACCTGGGCAAGGGTTTCTTTATTGTTTTCTTTAATAAACTGAATGCTGTCAGATCTCATCTCCTTTTCGTGATAACAACTATCAATATCTTCGGCTGAATAGTCAGTATATACTTCATTATGAATGATTGACTTGAGGGGAAGCCTGTCGGGCTGGTCAGGATTCTCATCCGGCCATCCAAGGGTGACGGTAGTTACGGGGACAACACCTTTTGGCAGATTAAAGGCTCCTATAATCTTTTCAGCAGTATAGGTAGTTGTACCAAGATAGCAGATTCCCAGCCCTTCCGCTTCGGCAGCAACGCAAAAAGTCTGGGCCACAAGAAGAGCATCAATAGCTGCTGTAAAGAAAGAGAGGAAATTATCATAGCCCGGCCCTGCATTCCTCAAGGCACACCATTTATTAAAACGATTGAAATCGGCACAAAAAGTGAGTACAACAGGAGCTTCGGTAATCATCTTCTGATTGAAATGAAAGGGGGCTATCT
>CAIPJU010000557.1 GCA_903865465.1 uncultured Bacteroidota bacterium | reverse complement strand
GTTGCGGGCCTGGAAATCCTTCCAGGTAAAATCATTGTCCTTGGTTTCAGGTGCACTGGCACAAAGCGAATATCTCAGAACATCCTGTTTGCCGGGGAAATCTTCTAGGTACTCGTGTAGCCAGACAGCCCAATTTCTTGAAGTCGATATTTTATCATTTTCAAGGTTAAGGAATTCATTTGCCGGCACATTATCGGGGAGTATATAACTGCCTTCAGCTCTTAGCATTGCCGGAAAAATAATGCAATGGAAAACGATATTGTCCTTGCCAATAAAATGGACCATTCTGGTCTCACTGTCTTTCCAGTATTTTTCCCAATCAGGGGTGAGTTCCTTGGTGGCGGAAATATAACCAATCGGGGCATCGAACCAGACATAAAGAACTTTACCATTGGCTCCTTCGACCGGAACAGGAACGCCCCAGTCGAGGTCACGGCTTACCGCCCTGGGCTGGAGTCCCTGGTCAAGCCACGATTTGCACTGTCCGTAGACATTTGTTTTCCAATCCTTATGATCTTCAAGGATCCATTTTTTGAGCCATGGCTCATATTTGTCGAGTGGAAGGTACCAGTGGAGGGTTTCGCGAAGCACTGGTTTACTTCCGCTTACGGTTGAGTGAGGATTAATGAGCTCGTTAGGGCTGAGTGAGGTACCGCATTTTTCGCACTGGTCGCCATAGGCATTTTCATTTCCACAGTGTGGACAGGTGCCCATAATATAACGATCGGCGAGAAAACAGCCGGCCTCTTCATCGTAATACTGTTCAGATGTTTTTTCTGCGAATTCACCCTTATCGTATAATATTCTGAAGAATTCCGATGCGGTTTCGTAATGCACTTTGGAGGAGGTCCTGGAATATATATCAAAGGCAATCCCGAAATCGGAGAATGCCTTTTTATTCAGTTCATGATACCTGTCAACAACCTCCTGGGGAGAAATTCCTTCCCTCCGGGCTTTAAGGGTAATGGGAACTCCGTGTTCATCGGAACCACATACAGAAATCACATCTTCTCCCCTCATTCTCAAATACCTGGTATAAATGTCGGAAGGGACATAAACCCCTGCAAGATGGCCGATATGTATCGGACCGTTGGCATATGGCAGGGCTGAAGTAACCAGGTGTCTTTTGAAATTGTTCATGATTCTGATAATGAGGTGTTAATAATTTTTAGCGCACAAAGATAATAAAATTTAATACTTACATTTCTCCGCCTGAAAGGGGAAATAATACTTTATTATGACTCTGAGTATACTGAACAGGATTTTTATCCAGTCTGCTTTATTGTATTCCAGAACAGGTTGATATATCTGTAACAATAAAGGATATAGTACGTTGATGCTTATTGATCTTAGAAGGCAGTCAGAAGAAGGTCAAGATCCTTGGAGAGCATTCCGAACTTCTGTCCAAGTGTATCGTTGGTAAGCAAACCGTTATAGAGGTACGCCCCATTCCTTACCCCATAGTCATTTTTGAGCAGATGAGTTATTCCGCCTGCGTCAGCCATGCTCTGGAGAAGCGGGGTGAAGATATTACTGAGGGCTATTGATGCAGTTCTTGCCACACGTGAAGGAAGGTTCCAGGCCGAGAAATGTATTACGCCATGCTTTTCATAAACCGGATCATTCAATTCACGGCATTCTGTGGTTTCGATACATCCGCCCCGGTCGATACTAAGGTCTATTACCACGGAACCCTTTTTCATGTTCCTGATCATATCTTCGGTTATATAGTACCATGGGCGGAGATCTTCAAGTTCGATTGCCCCTATCAGAACGTCAGCTGATTTCAGGGCTTTCTTTAATACCTGTGCATGAAATACCGATGTCTGGAGCCTCTGACCAAGGTTGTTCTGGAATTTCCTTAGCCGGTGCAGTGAACTGTCGAATATTTTTACCGTAGATCCGAGGCCGATGGCAGCCCTTGCTGCATATTCTCCGGCAGTATTGGCTCCCAGAATGACCACTTCGGTTGGGGTGACCCCGGTAACTCCCCCGAGCATCACTCCTTTCCCTCCATGCATATTACTGAGGTATTCCGATGCCACCAGGAGTGAAGTGACACCACAGATCTCGCTCATTGACTCCACTACAGGCATAACTCCGTTATCGTCGCGGATCTTCTCAAAAGCAATTGCCGTGACTTTCTTTTTTATAAGCCTGTCGAGAGTCTCTTCCTTGAGTTTCAGTACATTAAGGTATGATAAAACCACCTGGCCTCCCTTCAGGTATTCGGCTTCCTTTTCAGAGAAGGGGGCTACCTTAATTACTGCATCTGCACTGTAAACCCTTGCTGCTGAATCGGTTATTATAGCCCCGTTTTCAGCATAATCTTTATCGGTGTAGTTGGCGCCCAGACCTGCACCTCTCTGGACGTAAACTTCATTGTCACTTTCAACGAGCAGGTTTACCGACTCAGGGGTTAATGCAACCCTCTTCTCTTCATCCTTATCATCACTCGGGATACCGATAGATATTCTCCTGTTCCTGACTCTGGTCTCAAGATGTTCCTCTTTTGGCATCAGAGCCGTATTGCTGAAACTGATTCTCCTGCTGTTCCCTTTGTCATTCATAGTTAGGACTTTGATAATTTCTCAAAGTTAAAAAAAAATGGAGAACAGCGCAAAGGCAGAAAAGTTATGAAATTTCAAGAATTCTCTGGTCTCCGGCTTCTACTTTTATTTTTATTTTAAAGGTTTCCTGAGGAAGTAATTCTTCAATTAATTCGGGCCACTCCATGAAACAATATGAATCACCTGTCAGATATTCCTCAATACCAAAGTCATATACCTCTTCCTGTTTATTTATCCTATAGAAATCGATATGGAAGATAGATTCTCCCGATGATGTTTTGTATTCGTTGACAAGGGTAAATGTCGGACTAGTCACAGTATCCGATGCATCAAGTTCCCTGCAGATTGATTTTATTATGGTAGTTTTACCGGCACCCATGGCACCGTAAAAAGCAAAGATCTTCCTATTCCCGGCAGCATGCAGCAGCTTTCTCACCGCAGCCGGCAGATGTTTTTTATCCTTGATAATTATTCTCATCCGAATTATTCATTGGTCCTACACCGGCTCAAGGTATGCAAAGGGAAGCATTATCTCCTGCATGGAAATACCTCCATGCTGGAAAGTATCCTTATAATATGAAGCGTAATAGTTATAATTATTCTGATAGACCAGGTAATCCTTATTCAGGGCGAAGATATACCTTGAGCTGATATTCATCTTTGGCAGCATTGCCTGTTCGGGGTTCTTAAGCTCAAATACCTTACGGGGATCATAATCGAGATTCCTTCCCATCTTGTACCTGAGGTTAGCCGAGGTTTTCCTGTCGCCCTGTATTTTTATAGGATTCTGAACTCTGATTGTGCCGTGATCGGTGCTGAAAACAACTTTTACCTGATGCTCTGCAAGTGATTTAAGAAGATCAAACAGAGTTGAGTGGATGAACCACGATCGTGTAAGGCTCCTGTAGGCTGGCTCCTCACCGGCAAGGTCGCGGATTACCCCGACCTCAGTTCTGGCGTGCGAAAGCATATCGACGAAATTGAATACCAGTATGTTGATATCATTTTCGAGCATCTGGCGAAGTTTCTCATTTACCTTTTTACCCTGCTGGGTGTTGCTGATTTTATGATAGGACCATTTGTAATTCAGTCTTCTGCGCCCCAGGTGATGCCTGAAAAGATCCTCCTCGAAGTTATTCTTCCCCTCTTCCTCCTCTTCATCAACCCAAAAATCAGGCAAGGTCTCGGCAATTACGGAAGGCATAAGTCCTGCAAAGAGCGAATTACGACTGAATTGGGTAGCCGTTGGAAGTATGCTGTAATAAATTTCTTCCTCCATGATTCTGTAAAGGCCGGTGAGTTCCGATGAGATTGTTTTCCATTGGTCAAACCTCAGATTATCGATAAGAATGAAAAAGAGAGGCTTATTTTTCTCCATCAGGGGAAAGATCTTCTTCGGGAAGAGGGCGGGTGAAAGGATAGGTTTATTATTGTCATCTGCTTTCATCCATCCCGGATAGTTGTTGATAATAAATCTCGAAAATGAGTTATTGGCTTCATTTTCCTGAAGTTTCAGGATATCCGACATTGCAGGATCAGTCGATTTCTCAAGTTCCGATTCCCAGAATACGAGCTTCTTATATAATTCAGCCCAATCGGTGAAGGATGATGCCTTTGAGATCATATCACCTATACGGGAGAACTCATGCCTGTAGCCTGTGGTGGTTTTTTCCGTCACAAGACGCTTCTGATCGATAATCTTCATTATGGCCAGAAGTATCTGTTTCGGTTTCACAGGTTTTATAAGGTAATCAGTTATTTCCGAACCGATTGCTGATTCCATCAGCTCCTCCTCATCACTCTTTGTGACCATTACCACAGGAATATCGCTTCTTACCTCACGGATTAACCGGAGCGTTTCAATTCCGCTTAAGCCAGGCATGTTTTCGTCGAGGAATATGAGGTCATAGCCCTTTTGCCTTACAAGATCAATAGTATCGTTGCCGTTCGAACAAGTATCTATTTCATAGCCTTTCTCCCTGAGAAAGAGGATGTGAGGCGTTAAAGCCTCTATCTCATCGTCTGTCCAGAGAATTCTGATTGTTCTCATTTATAGTATTTTTCCTTAAAGAAGAGGTTGTAACGGTCGGGGTTCTTATCGCCGTTGAGGACTTTGAGATTTTTATCATTTATCAGGAAAGCCATCATTGAAGGTGTTGAGTTCCGGATAACCTTGTCGGTCCTGAATGATTTGAAATATGCTGTAGCCTGCCTGAAATCAGAGAATCCCGAAACTGTTATCATAAGATACTTATTTCCAATGACAGCACCTTCAGTCCGGTAGTTTTTATTTGTATAATTATCTATATTGAAGCTTATTACATCAAAAGTAGCGAGGTTTATATTGAAGGCCGGGTCGGGGATTATCAATACAAAGACATGGTTTAAAGTAGTATCTGCAACAAATAACTCTGCGGCAATGACCTTTTCTTCAGCTACCTTGAATTCAGGGGTTTTCTGGTTTAGGAAGGAGAGAATGTCGCTTGCCTTTTTGCTCTCTGCCGATTTTGGCCATCCCTTAATTACCTTATTCAGTTCATCCCTGAAAGGTTTTTCACCGCCATTGCGGGCTGTAGCGTAAGCATGGAGAAGCTGGAACTTTGGTGCAAGATCATCCTTCGGGAATCTCTTAAGGCCATCATCGCACTGTGCCATCGATAGGGTAAAGTTTTCAGCCTTATAGGCATCATAAGCGTCGTTGTATAGCTTTTCTGCCATTTTAAGGCTTGCCATTTTCTTCTCATAATAACCCGGGTCAGATAATATCCTGGCAAATTCACTGTCGGAGTATTTACTGAGGAGTATCTGTCTTGCTGCTTCAGACCTCGTTTTGTTAATATCCTTATTGATCTTGTATATATTGTAAAGGGCTTCAGGTACAAGGTCACTTCCGGGGAAGCGCGATAAAAGTTTGTCGTATGTTTCTGTAGCCCTGACCGCGTCATTTATATTCTCATTATAAGCCTTGCCGGCATTCATCAGGGCATTGGTGATTTTTGTATTGGATATTTTCAATAATGAGTCAGTCAGAGGCAGTTTCTTGAGGTAGAATTCAGGTTTCTTATAATCCCTGGCTGCCTTCGATGTATCTGCGTCATTTTTAGCAGTCTCATCGGCACCTGTTGCCGTCTGGGCTAAATTCGTTTTATTCTTGTTAGTCCTCCTCCAGTTGTCTTCAAGTTTCCTGTCACCCCATCTCCTCCTGAATTCGGTACGCCCGAAGGTAAGTGCAGACTGATTGTAAAAGTACCATTTGCCTTCCTGATCGATATTCCCCTGGAACCTGCGCTGGTTCTCATAAAACTGGCCCATATTGCTCCTGTCGGCATACTCCGATAGTTTCCCTTCGCTCTCATCTTTAACAATTTTTGCAATAATTGATGCGATGAGGTTATTCCTTGCAGCGTCGGGCATTGCAGCCACCTTTTGAAGACTGTCCTCTGTCTGAATTATCGTAAGCTGGCTAACGAGACTGTTCAGATTAAGCGATTTTGCTTTCAGTGAGAGGTAATCAGGGCTTTTCGAATCGATAAAGTAAACGGCGCTGTCATAGTACCTGCCGGCTTTCAAATAGTCGGGCTTTGCATAGAAATGGTCAGCCAGGGCAAGATATGATTTACCTTTCTGGCTTTGATTCCCCGAAGAAGAAGAGGCTGATTTCCTGAAATATACAACAGCCTCATTTTCTTTTCCCTCTTTCATGAGAAGATTTCCCAGGGCGTAATAAATCTGATCCTGGAATTCATCGTTCTTTGAATCCCTGAGCATCTTCTCCAGTTCGCGCTTTAATTCGGTGGGGTTGCCTGAATTTACATCGAAGACACCTGCTATATTTATACGTGCATTGAATTCAACATCGTATGGAGGGTTAAATTTAACCACTTCACGGTAGCATTGAGTTGCTTTTTCAGCGTCACCTGTCTGTTGGTACAGCTGTGCCAAAAGGTAGGTCAGCCTGTATTTTTGTCTTTTTCCCTTTGAAAGTTCAATAGCTTTTTCAAGAGGTTCCACAGCTTCCGGGAACTTTTTCTGTTTTATATACAGGTCGGCTTGTGTTGTAAAATAGAG
>CAIPJU010000556.1 GCA_903865465.1 uncultured Bacteroidota bacterium | reverse complement strand
CTGCTTTTTACTATAACTATGCCGGAGGTTATCAGGTTTTTACAATGTCTGCTAATGGAGGTAATTTCTTCCAGATATCTGATCCTTCGAGTGGAAACAGCTCCGGACATAACTTCTGTCCTGTTTGGAATTCTGATGCGACAAAGCTATTTTATATCAATGGAGCAGCGAACTCAGGTAAGATCTATAGCATATTACCTGATGGAACAAATAATACAAAGATTACCGATTTTGAGGCTTATGGGAAAATTTCTGTCTCGAAGGACGGAAATCGTCTTGCACTCTCCTATTCAAAAGGTGAATTTGATAATCCGGGTAGCATATCAATTCTTGACACAAAGAAGGACTCTTTGTTTCAGGTTGTTCATAATGACAGTACTCTCTCTGCTTATAGCCCTGTCTTTTCCCCTGATGAGAAGAAGATAGCTTTCGTTCAAAGGCATGGGCCAAATGAAGCAGGGAGTACACCTTATTTCTACAGAATTTTAACGGTAAATATCGATGGAAGTGATGAAAAGAAGATAAAAGATCTTCCATTTGAAGGGTATATTGATGACACATATCTGACATGGTCACCTGATGGTACAAAAATTTTATTCAATTATGGAAGCGGCTTAAACGGTGATTATTGGTCTCATATTTTCATTATTAATTCTGATGGCACAGGTATGGTTCAAATAACAAATCATTCAGATTATGATGGTGCACCTTCCTGGGTTAATTAAAGCGAACCCTGCAAATCTGGTTTGATATTATTTGGATCGTTGCTGTAGCGAAAACCAACTGATACCTTAGTTTTATCAAATATGCATGTAATAGTTTCGGTATGAGGCGATTCAATATATCGCAACACCATTACCAAAGTATAATCATCCTTCCATCCGTAACTTGCCGCCACTTTGGCAGGAGGAAGTCCAACATAATGGGCTTTGGCCTGCAATAACAGGTTTGGACCGACAAGGCTTGTTGTGCCTGGTAGCCATTGTCCCGATCCTGCAGAAAAAGAGTAGTTGGCACTATCCATCATCATTGAGAGATTGCAGGTATTATCTTTAAATTGGATGTTGATTGATTTAAGGTGTTTATCATTTGGTTCAAAGGTAAATGTCTTTCCTGAAACCTGCGAAACAACAGCTGAGCTTTTCCCCAGAGCCGGCAGGGGAAGAGCCAAAGATGATAATCTCTGTTTCAGAGTTGTGGAAAGTGAGCTGTTCTCAGGCAGGCTTTGAGTTTCCATTGCAGGCAGGAGGTTTTCCCATATAAGATTTATTTCACCCTGCATATCGGGTGTTTCAGCCGTAACTGCAATAACTGCATCCTGACCGGGGAACACAATTATATACTGGCCATAAGCCCCATCAGCACGGAAGGCATTGTGCCGGCAGCGCCACATCTGGTAACAATAACCCTGGAGCCAGTCGCTTGAATCCCTGACGCTCTGCGCAGCATCGGGGTTTTGATCAATCTTTTTTGTCGAGGCCTCTTCAACCCAGGCCGCGGGCAGAACCTGTTTCCCGTTCCACTTTCCCTTTTGCAGGAAAAGCTCTCCGAATTTAGCCATGTCTTCTGTCTTCAGCCTCAGACCCCAGCCACCGGTGTTGATACCATGAGGATCCACCTCCCAATCCATTCCTTCAATTGCCAGAGGATCAAATAAACGAGGCTTGAGGAAGTCAATGACCTTTTCACCTGTTGCCTTTTGAACGATGGCCGATAGCATATAGGTTGCAAGCGTGTTATAGAGGAATTTTGTACCTGGTTTGTGGACGATAGGTGTTGCAAGAAAGGCTTTGACCCAGTTTCTGTTGGTAGTTACTGCTTTAAAAGTCGGATCAGGATCCTGTCCGGCTGTCATACTAAGCAGATCGCTGACCTTCAACTCTGAAAGGAACTGGCTCACGGTATCGGGTATTGCATCCGGGAAAAAGGAGACTACCTTATCAGAGAGTGATAACCGTTTTTCGCTTACGGCAAAACCAACTGCGGTGGCCGTAAAGCTTTTACTTGTTGAATAGAGTGTATGCAGGAGTTCAGGTTTATAGGGATTCCACCATCCCTCGGCAATTACCTTTCCATGACGCAGGAACATGAAACTGTGAAACTCATGCTTGCTTTTTGCCGCTGCATTCAGGAAGTCAATTATTCCCTGAGAGGAGACGCCTTCAGCTTCCGGGGTACTTCTCGGGAGAGTTGTTGTGGTTTGTTCATTTTTGCATCCGCTCAATAAAAAGAGCATGAGCAAAAACGACAAGGTGAATTTTCTTATTATCATTTTCATAAAATTTAGATTTCCGGGTTTATTACCTACTCTGTCAGCCAATAAATGTACATTATTTTTAAATTCATAGGACACTGATTATTGAAAAGACTTGAAAGGAATTCTCCCTCACAACATTGTTATAAATACTTAAGAATCAACCAACCCAATAATAGCATAAAAAATCCAAAGGACATTTATTAAGTAATTTTGAAATGTCACTGAAAATGCCTTTTTATTGCCAAAATTTTAACGAAAGATTTTCTTAAAACGATGCAACCTCCATCAATTATTCAGATAGTTTCTAAATTAGAAGGTATTGTGAAATAATTTTATAAAAATGTGTCACATTTTCAGGGTTACAGACATGTATGTATGTTCGCTCATACTAAACCCGAAACGCTCTATTCTAACCGCATATCGAAATGATTTACCTGCTTTATTGTTACATCCTTCTTTATTATCACACTATTAACTCCCGAATCTTTTTCCCTTTTGTTTCTAAATCCCCGACACTCAACTAATTAAACATAAAATTATATTAAAATGAAAAGACTGATCCTGATACTTCTTTTTCTATTTCTATTTAAGAGCCTGTTTTGTCAAAGTGTTTCATTTACATATGACGATAGCGGAAATAGGTTGAATCGATCTATTTCTGTTCAGCAGCTCAAATCAAATAAAGTACAACTTCCTGGTGCTGACACTGAAAACTTAAATATGCCTGAAAAAATTAAACTCGAGGAAAAAGAGAAAGTATCTAAAGAGGCAATATCTTCAGAAAACAGAGATGTTAACCTGCTAGTTTATCCGAATCCGAATAAAGGATTTATAAAAATGGACATATTAAATATGCCATTAAACTCTGTAAATGAAATTAAGCTTTATGATTTATCTGGTTTAGAGTTAAAGGTTTTAAAGAATTCGGACAGTCACACTGAAATAGATATCAGCCAGTTCCAGGATGGTATTTATATTCTGAAGATTAAAGTTGTCGATAAGGTTTTCGATTATAAGATAGTCACAAAACATTAAATAACCTCTAAGATTATTCACGATCTCACTTTCACTGAACATAAACAAGACCTAACTCTTTCAAATCTTTGTCAATATGAATCATCTCCTTAAATCAAAAAGAGCTCTGTTAGTATTCTTTATAGCAATTCATTTTATGGACATAATAGCTCAGGTTTCACCTCAAATTAGCTGCACAGCCAATTCAATTTCACCAACATCCTTAAGTGTGGGACCGGGCGCCGGACAAGTTATTCCCTCAATTACTGTATCTACAATTGGTAATTGCACTACTTACGTTATAACTAATACTTATAGTTGGATTACATATTCAAAAAGCGGACTGAATGTTACAATAACAGTTCAGGCTAATTCAGGAGCTGCAAGAACCGGAACTTTAAATATTGGAGGCCAAGCTCTTACGGTTAGTCAGGCCTGTGGTAACTACCCTGGTGGCGCCGGGTTGATAACCGGTTCACATAATGTTTGTCCCGGGCAGAATGGAGTCGCATACACTGTGGCATCAATTTCCGGTGCGACAGGATATTTATGGAGCCTTCCGCCTAATGCAACTATCGCTTCCGGAAATAATTCACCCTCAATCACAGTAAATTACCCTGTCAATGCGACAAGCGGAAACATAACTGTTCAGGGAACCAATACGTGCGGTTCCGGAGCAGCTTCTCCTTCATATTCGGTAACGGTGAAAGGACTTGCTGTAATAGTTACCCAGCCAGTTAATGCTACTGTTGCACCGAATCAGGATGCTTCTTTTTCAGTTGTTTCTACTGGTTCTAATCTTCAATATAAATGGCAATCAGCCCAGGGTGCAGATGGTCCATGGACTGATCTTTCCGGACTTCCTGCAGTGAACTATAATACAGCAAATCTTACCATAAAAGCTTCATCAACATTTGAAGACAATTATTACCGATGTGTCGTTACCGCTGACTGTAATCAGGTACTTTATACAAATTCAGTAAAAGTTATATTGTCTTTCCCATCAAGCAATTATTTATCGGGGTCTGGTATTCCCGATCCTGAGACAAGAACCTTAAATACAAATTATAAGGTAGGCTCCTCAAAAGGCGCTTTTAATGTTAATGACTTAGGTGGAGCTTCATATACAATTCCAATCGATGTTCCACCAGGAGTTAACGGACTCTCGCCAAATATTTCTATTGGATATTCCAGTAATAGTGGCAATGGTATCCCTGGTTATGGCTGGCAAATAAACGGGCTATCATTAATAAGTCTGGGACCAAGAACCTACTATTCAGATTATATTGCAGGTGATTATGGTAAAAATGATCGTTATTATCTTGACGGACAACGACTTTTAAATGTTTCGCTAGCAAAATATGGTGCAGCTAAAGCAGTTTATCAGACTGAGTATAATAACTTCTCCAGAGTGACGCCACAAGATACCGATGAAATGCTTGGTCCAAAATGGTTTAAAGTTGAAACTAAATCCGGATTAAAATATGAATATGGAAATAGTTCTGCTTCAAGACAACAAATAACAAGTAATTCAATATTAATGAACTGGTATGTTTCCAAAATAAGCGATCTTTTTGGTAATCAAATTAACTTCAGTTATATAAAAGATCATTATAGTATTTATCCCTCAGAGATTTCGTATGGGCCAAATACTATAACTTTTTCTTATAAACAAAGAAATGATAAGAATTCTTCCATTGGTTCCGGATTCAGAATAGAGCAATGGTTGTTGCTGGATAAAATAATCATAAAGTATAATTCGGCGGTTATCAAAACCTATGAGTTCAGACAATCATTTCAGGGGTCAAATTATGATTCCTATTCAGCATTGAATGAAATAGTTGAATATGGGATTAATTCAGACAGATTTAATTCGACTGTGTTTTCGTATCAAAACCCTTCTAATGTATCATTTATCCAGACAACATATAATACAACTCACAGTTATATAACCTATAATTCAAAACTTTTAACAGGTGATTTTAATGGCGATGGTAAGGCAGACTTTTTATGTCTTCCTGATTCGATCAAGGGAGCTACCTGGAAGGGCATGAAAGTTTATTCCGGTGATGGCTCTGATAATTTTAATTTATTGTTCAGTAGTACAGTTTCACTGAATCAGCAGAGAATGAGAGATATCAGGG
>CAIPJU010000555.1 GCA_903865465.1 uncultured Bacteroidota bacterium | reverse complement strand
CGAATTCCGCGAAGACCTCTATTACAGATTAAATGTATTTCCAATTCTTGTTCCGCCGCTGAGGGAACGAAGAGGAGATATTCCAATACTCGTCAACCATTTTATCGAAAAATACAACAAATCGCATAACCTTAAGGTAAAGAGGATCAGCTCAACTGCCATCGATCTTTTAATGACATATCATTGGCCGGGAAATATCAGGGAACTTGAAAACTGTATTGAAAGAGCATCAATCCTTAGCGGCGACCAGGTAATACGATCCCATAATCTTCCTCCAACCCTTCAGAGCGCGGCATCGACTCAATCAAAGGTCGAAGGCGGACTGGAGGCTATTCTTGAAAACGTTGAAAAACAGATGCTTATCGATGCCCTGAATCTTTCAAAAGGTAATATTTCAAAAGCCGGGGAACAGCTGAAACTGACCGAACGCATTATGGGATTAAGGATTAAGAAGTATGGTATCGATCCCAATGTCTTTAAAAAAGTAAGCCGTTTATCGGAATAATCTTTTTATGAGCATCCTTCTCAAGTATCAATAAATCAATATTATATATAGTAATGCCAGATGGGTATTCTACTAATCCTACATTTTTGTAGGATTTTTTGTTGTTTCTTACATGTTCGTAGCTTTTTTCCTAAGGCTGATCAGGGTAAAATATTTTTTCAAAGTCATTTATTTCGTTAATAATCAGCTTATATCAGGGTGGTTGTGCCAGTGAAAAAAGTATGTCTCCAGACTTCTGGCATGTATTTGGCTTATACAATGGACAGAGTCAGGCAGGCATCATTTCACACGGGGATGTAATTTATTCTGACGGTTCTCAAGGAAATTTTGAAATAATCTAAAAACGGAAATTATGAAGAAGAAGAGTTTTATTATGAAAGGGATCATGGCTACAATTGGTTTAATATTCCTGATTGGAAGTGAAATTTCAAATGCAACACCTTCAACCCAGATATGGATTCCCTCGACTGATTTTCAAAAATGGAAATCTCTGCACCTGGGTATTGATAATTACCTGAGGAGCTCTACAATTAACGGAGTCAGGGGAGCAGGTATAACTGATATTGGCCTAACCACAGGTCTTTTGCCTTTCAGTAAGCTTCAGGGCGAGATAGGTGTTGACTATCTGTACATGGGTGATAATGTTTACGACAGCCATCCGATCTACTTTAATGCCAAGATAGGTTTTGGTGAAGACGCTCTTTTCAAGTTCTCTCCTGCTATAGTAGTTGGAGCCTATAATTTTGGTTTGAAGAAGAGCCTTACTGATTATAATATTCTTTACGGTGAAATTGCCAGGACAATACCAGTTCTCGGAAGGATAACTGTTGGTTACTACACAGGAAATGAAAAACTGCTTTTGGATGAAAATTTGAAAAAATCAAGCAACGGAATTCTTGTATCATGGGACAGGACAATGTCGGAGATTTCCGACAAGCTCTGGATGGCAGTCGATTATCAGGGCGGTAAAAACTACCTCGGAGCCTTGAATATAGGTGCATCCTGGTCTTTTTCAAAAAATGTATCGGTAATTGTAGGATACGATATCTATAATAACAGCAAGGCTTATTATAACTCCTTCAACCAGAACGCCAACAGCTTCACTGCTCAGCTTGATATAAACTTCTGATAATTGCAAACAGGTAATAATTAATAATATGAATATGAAGACACTAACTATTGACCGCCGGCCGTCGCGGCTCCTCGACAGACTCAGGGAAAACATATCGAAACCATGGAACTGGAAGCTGGGAATAGCTATCCTTGGTGGGAAAATGATCGGATTAGGAATTGCCATATTTGGCATGATGCTTATACCAGGGCTCTTCGGAGTCGGATCTGCAATGGCAGCTGATCCCGATACCTATACAGTTCATGAAACTCTCATGATAAACACAATTAACACAGTATGGACACTTGTAGCTGCCTTCCTGGTTTTTGGAATGCAGGCAGGCTTTGTTATGCTTGAAGCAGGTTTTGCCAGGAAGCGTGAGACTGTGAATATCCTGGTGGAATGTACACTTGACACTGCAATCTGCGGTCTGTCGTTCTGGGCTGTGGGATATGCATTTATGTTTAGCGAAGGGAATGGATTTATAGGTCACCACTGGTTCTTTCTGCAGGGCATTCCTGCAACCTATGGATCAACCGGAGTGGCCATACTTGCTCATTGGATCTTCCAGTTTGCTTTCGCCGATACTGCTTCTACGATTACCTCAGGTGCAATGATCGGACGTACAAGTTTCCGCGGCGATATCATCTACAGTATTGGTGTTACAGCATTCATCTACCCCATTATTGGTCACTGGGCCTGGGGTCCTGATGGTTTCCTCGCATTGATGGGAACACCCGGTCATCTGTTTCCTTCACTTGGACAGGGATTCCGTGACTTTGCAGGTTCAACAGTTGTTCATACTATTGGTGGTGTTGTTTCTCTGGCCGGAGCATTGGTTCTGGGACCCAGAATCGGACGAAGATTCCTTCGCGACGACAAGGTAAAAGGTGGATTGCCTGCAGCTCACAACCTGCCTCTTGCAGCAGTTGGTGCATTCCTTCTCTGGTTCGGATGGTACGGTTTTAACCCTGGCAGCACCCTGTCGGCAATGGATTTTCAGGGTATCGGAAGAATAGCTGCAAATACCACTCTGGCAGCAGCTGCTGGCTCCCTTACTGCTATGTTCGCGGCTCTATGGTACGGTCCCTTCAAGGGGAAATTCGATACTGGATTTGCTCTTAACGGCATGCTGGCTGGTCTTGTAGCTATCACTGCTCCCTGTTACTGGGTTTCACCTTTTGGTTCTGTTATAATTGGAGGCATAGCCGGAATAATCGTATTTGGAGGTGTTTATCTTCTTGAATATCTTCGTATTGATGATCCTGTTGGCGCTGTGTCGGTTCATGGACTGAATGGTATTTGGGGAACATTATCACTTGGATTGTTTGCATGCGGAATGTATGGATCTACAGGACCATTGGGAGCTGATAATTCAGCGCCTGTAACCGGTCTTTTTTACGGTGGTGGATGGACTGTCCTTGGAGCACAGGTTATCGGAAGCTTTATTATTACTACTGTTACCTTTGCTGTCTCTATGTTACTTATGTTCGCTGTTAATAAACTTCCTTATCCCTATAAACTTCGTGTTGAAGCTGAAGGTGAGACAGGTAATGGCGGACTTGATGTTTGGGAACATGGTGCCGAAGCTTATCAGATTTAATTTTCTGATTAATAATTCTATTATTTAACTTTGATAAGCACTTTAAATATTAAATAGAAAATATGAAGAAAATAGAGGCAATAATCAGGGTGTCAAAGTTCCAGCAGGTTAAAGAAGCTCTGCATGCAATTGATATAGACTTCTTTACTTACTGGGATACTGTAGGTGTCGGAAATGAGAAGAAACGCAGAGGTTCTTACCGCGGACCGGATACAGAATTCATCTCCCGACGGACACTCTCCATCGTGGTCAGGGACCAGAACCTTAAGAAGACAATCGATTGTCTTTTGAAAACTGCCTATACAGGTGAACTTGGAGACGGTAAAATCTTTGTCTCACCGGTTGAGGAATCCTATCGTATCAGAACCGGGGAGGCCGGGGATGAATCATTATACATCAGGGACTAGAAAAAATCTATGATGGATACCGTTCTTTTTCAAGATTTGATTTCTGGAACAAGTTGATTTGTTTTTATCAGATCAGAATTATGAATGTATCGGTTTAGTAAACGACAAATAATAACTTTAAATTATGAAGAAAATAGAGGCTATTGTCAGAACATCGAAGTTCGAGGATGTTAAAGCCGCTCTGGCTGAAATAGGCATTGACTTCTTCTCCTACTGGGATGCAACAGGTATAGGAAATGAGCATATGCACGGGCATCACAGCTATCGCGGAAACATAGATTCCCAGTTTATACGCAGAATTCTGATATCACTTGTACTTCGTGATGTGAATGTTGCAAAGACTATTGATTGCATTGAAAAAGCTGCATTTACGGGCGAAATAGGTGATGGCATGATTTTTACCTATAATATTGAAGAATCTGTACGTATCAGTACCGGCGCCAGGGGAGAGGCTTCTACTGCTGGTCCCGGTGATGCAAAATTGTCAAAATAAGGTTGGTTGGTTAGTTTTTAGTTAGGTCAGGAAGCTGCCTCGCAAGAGGCAGCTTCCTTTGCATTTATATATCCTGCTGTTACATTTATACCGGAAATAAGTTACTCAAATGAAAGGCATATCAGGAAGTAAAAGTTAAAAACATTAAATATCAGGTACTATTTATTTTTAATTTTCTATTTTTAGCCCCTTGTTAAACCACTTTGCTTAATAATATGAAGAATAATGATATCCAGTTGAATCAGAATGAACTTGTTCAGTTTCTGAAAAAACCTTCAAAAGATTTTACCCGTGAAGATATTCTGAGTTTTATTGAGGCCAGGGGAATTAAAATGGTGAATTTCAGATATGTTGCTGACGACGGCCGGCTGAAGACGCTCAATTTTGTTCCCTTCAGCCGGAACCATCTTGAATCGATACTGACAGCAGGCGAGAGGGTCGATGGTTCAAGTCTCTTCTCTTTCGTTGAATCAGGTTCAAGCGACCTTTATGTCGTTCCCAGATACCGGACTGCTTTTGTAAATCCATTTACCGAGGTACCTGCCCTCGAATTGCTATGTTCGTTCTATAACAGCGAGGGGAACCCGCTGGAAAGCTCCCCTGAGTTTATCCTCAGAAAGGCCTATACACGGTTAAGACAGAATACAGGCTTTTTGATGAAAGCCTTCGGGGAACTGGAATATTATATTAAATCGCCTCATAATGAACTGTATCCTCTCGTAGACCAGAAGGGCTACCACCAGTCAAAGCCATTTGCCAAATTCGAAAACCTCAGGGTTCAGGCTCTTGAACTTTGTGCCAGGGCCGGATGCAGGATAAAATATGGACATTGTGAAGTAGGCAGTTTTACGCAGGATGAATTCGATTATGAACAGCACGAAATTGAGTTTCTCCCTGTCGAAATAGATGAAGCCGTCGACCAGCTTCTTATTTCAAAATGGATATTAAGGATTCTGGGTTTACAATTTGGTGTTGAGGTGAGTTTTGCACCAAAGATAACTGCCGGGAATGCGGGTTCAGGCATGCACATTCATATGATGCTTGAGAAAGATGGGGTCAACCAGATGGTTGAAGAGGGACACCTTAGCAGTGTAGCAAAAAAGATGATATTCGGAATACTTAGCCTGTCGCCATCACTGACAGCCTTCGGGAATACGATCCCAACATCATACCTCCGTCTGGTGCCAAACCAGGAAGCTCCCGTTAACATTTGCTGGGGCGACAGGAACCGTTCAGTTCTCATGCGTGTTCCCCTGGGATGGAATGGTGCCATGAAGATGATAAAGGATGCCAATCCCGCCGACAAAACTGATTTTCAGGATATGCCATCAAAGCAAACTGTCGAACTAAGATCACCCGATGGATCGGCTGATATCTATAAACTATTTGCAGGACTGGTTATTGCCGCAGAATATGGACTAAATACCGGGAATGGTGATAAAATGGCTGAAAAATTATATGTCGATTACAATGTATTCAAGAGTAATGGAAACGGCGCTGTAAGAAAACTGGAATCTCTTCCGGGGTCGTGCTTCCAATCGGCGGAATGTCTTGTCAGCCAGAGGAAAATATATGAAAAGGATGGTGTCTTTCCTCCCGGAGTAATTGATAATATTACATCATCTCTCCGGGCATTTGATGACAAAGGACTGAGCGAGAGGTTAATGAAGGGAAGCGAAGATATCAGTAAGCTGGTCAGGCAGTTTCTGCATTGCGGTTGATTGTCAGAAATCTTTGATCCAATTCTGCACGGGCTTCTATAATGCTCAGATTGAGTTCAAAACCAATAAGAACAGCAATTGAGTTGAAATAGAGCCAGATAAGAGTTACCATGAGGGTGCCTATCGAACCATATAGCTTATTGTACTGCCCGAAATGGTTCACATAAGCCGAAAATCCAAGTGAGGTTAATATAAATAGAAAGGTGGCTAAGATCGATCCGGGTGAAAAGAACTTAAATCCGCTTCTTTTTGCAGGCGCCAGATAATAGAGGGAGGAGATTGCAAAGAAAAGGAGAAGGAAGATAAGTACCCATTTCAGAAATACCAAAAGGTAGAAAAGAAGGTTTTTTTCAATGAAATGAAGTGCCATCATCCATTTCAGTGCCATTTTACCAAATATAAGAAGGAATCCGGCAGTGGAGATCATCAGGATGATAACAAGCAAAAGGACGAATGCAATTTTCCTCTGATTTAGCCACGACCTCGTTTTGAAAGAGTGTGCCGAGACAACAAAAGAATGGATAACAGCATGAATCCCGTTTGTAGAGAAGACGACAGTTGCTATAAACATGAAGAAGAGAAGCCCTCCGCTCTTTTTTGTCACAACGTCAATGATGGTGGTCCTGAGAAAACCGAAGACATTTTCAGGCATTATGTTTTCAAAAAGCCTGAGAATCTCTTCCTGAAAATTTGCCAATGGAATAAAGGGGATAAGTGTAAAAATAAAAATTAAAGCAGGAAGTAAAGCGAGAAGCATGTTGAAAGCCAGAGAAGATGCGCGTGTGACCAGCATACCCTTTCGAAAACCACTTTTTAAATATTGAAGTACATGGTTTAAGGGTACTCCATTGAAACCAGGCAGGATAAATTTATCTGACAGTTCTTTTCGTGATATTCTTAGCTGATTCTCCGGCCTCATCAATCAGATTGCTTTTAAACTCATATCAAGGCTTCTGATATGATGGGTAAGCGCGCCGACGGAAATAAAATCGACGCCGCATTCAGCATATGACCTCAGTGTTTCCAGGGTAATCCCTCCTGATGACTCTGTCTCATACCTGCCTGATATCATCTCAACCGCATCGGCGGTCTCCTTAAGCCCGAAGTTGTCGAGCATTATCCGGTCGACACCTCCGGTCGCTATTATCGTACTAACATCATCAAGGTTTCTGGCTTCAATTTCCACTTTAAGGTCGAGCTTGTTGTTTCTAAGATACTCCCTTGTCCGTTCAATAGCCTGTTTTATTCCCCCTGCATAATCGATATGGTTGTCTTTCAACATTATCATATCGTATAAGCCCATCCTGTGATTTATTCCGCCTCCTATGCGCACAGCCTCCTTCTCGAGAAACCTGAGTCCCGGAGTCGTCTTCCTGGTGTCGAGTATCTTTGTTGAAAGCCCTTCGAGACAACTTGCATAATGATAGGTGCTTGTTGCTATTCCGCTCATCCTCTGCATAATATTCAGGACAAGACGTTCCGATTTAAGTATCGATTGTTGCCTTCCCGAAATAAAGAATGCAATATCCCCAGGAGCCACGTGATTGCCATCTTTAAGCAGGAGTTCAAAATCAAGGCTGCTGTCGACAACTTCAAAAACCTCTCTGGCAACTCTGAGTCCGGCAATAACTCCCCTGTCTTTTATCAGCAGTTTGGCTTTGCCAGGCGCATCATAAGGAATGCAGGCAAGCGAAGAGTGATCACCATTGCCCAGGTCTTCAGCAAGGCTTTTTATGACGAATTCTTTCAGAAGATTATTTTCCATTATCAGGCTCAATTCTTAATTGCTGAATCAACAGCTCCTGGTTTACTTTCTTTAGCAGGAAGTAAACCCTGAAGTTGCCTTTTGAGGTCTCCAGGTTTCCTATGGCATACTGAGCATCATTTTTCGCACCCTGATGTCTGATAATAAAATCCTTAACCTGATATTCGGCAAAGAAATCCTTAAGAATTGTCTCTGCCGAATTCTTTTTGTAGAAATCCTCCTTACTGAGAAGAAGCAGTTCAATTGTGGAATTCATGAATTTCGATAACTCAGCAGCATTCCCGGTTTTAATGGCAATAGCAATCCCTGCAGGTATCTTCGACTGCTCCTGGGCCATTAAGGCACTAAAGAGCATCGCAAAAATCACAACATGGATAATTTTTAAAGATTTCATTTAACTTGAGTTTATTATATCGGAATTTCGGGTTGAGTACTCTACAAATTTAATATTATTTTGACAATGCGATATTTTTCTTCATGATCAATGTTAATGTTAAATCTGCTTCTGCAATTTACGGGCCAAACTGATATTTAATACTCAACATGTTTAAAATGGAGAGTTCCTGTATCGGGTGATGATATCATAAATTGCTACATTTGTATATGAAGGCATCATTGGTTTAAAGAATTACGATTCCGCATATGAAGATAGCTCTTTTGCAGACAGGAAAAACCACTGACAGAAATATTTCTGAAGTTATTGACCTTTATGCTGGCAGGGTAAGAAAATATGCCGTATTCGAGATAATTACGGTTCCTGAACTTAAGAATACCCGGAATATGCCCATTGAGGAGCAGAAGATCAAGGAAGGGAAGAAGATTATTCAGGCCTTAAGTTCTGACGATTATGCAGTCCTCCTCGATGAAAGGGGTAAGGAATTACGGACACTTGAATTTGCGGGTTTTATTGAGAAGACCGGCATGGTTTCAGGGAAACGTATTGTATTTATTATAGGAGGCCCATGGGGATTTTCGGAAGAGGTCCATGAAAGATCCGACTTCAAACTGTCGCTCTCAAAAATGACTTTTCCCCATCAATTGGTACGCTTATTGTTTCTTGAACAATTATACAGGTCCTTCACTATCATCAAAGGAGAGCCATATCATCATGAATAAGATGCAAAGATCAAAATATGAGGGTTAAACGTTACAGGATTATAATCGGGATTCTGGCTGTTGTTTTGTTTTTACTTGCCCTGGCTGCCCAATCGCTTTTTTACAGTGATTTTGAATACAAATACAGGACCAGGTTGTGCAACAAAACATTGAAGGAGAAAGAGAAGATCATGGACAAGTGCCTTACGGACCTGGAACCTGTTCTAGCTCAGGAAGATCACCATGGCTCTGTTTCAGAGAACAATATCTTTTCAGTCGCTGACCAGAATGAAATTACAATTCTGGAATATTTCGATAACCGGCTCGCCTATTGGTCGGATAACGGATTTGACGTTCCTGCAGTGCTGAATGATACTCTTTTTCAGAAACATATTATCTTTTTACAAAACGGATGGTTTCTTCCTAAAACGATACAGGCAGGAAATGAGAAAATTGTG
>CAIPJU010000554.1 GCA_903865465.1 uncultured Bacteroidota bacterium | reverse complement strand
GTGATTTATCGAGAACATAGGTCAGAAGAGTTCCGTTGCAGGGTGCAATTTTATCTCTTTCAACCAGACTTATATATTCCTCTTTTTCAATTAACATTGTAGGATCCAGAACCTGTACAGCATCTATACCCAGGTTTTCTTTACAGAGCTGAACAGCTGAATCCTCACGCACTGACACAGCATTGAACATGGAGACCAGTTTACTGCATTCCCTTGTCTGCCCCTGCGTGAATTCCCAGTTTTCAACACCGAAGGAGGCTGCATAGGATATTCTCCGAGTCTTGTCCGCATCATTAATAAAACCGAAAAAGTGATTTCTCAGGCTGGGTGAATACTTTGACCTCCAGACCTGATCACTTCCAACAATATAAGCATCAAAACCATATACTGATAATCCGGCAAAATCCCTTTCATTTTTAAAAAGAGGTGTTGTGCTTATATTCTCACGTATAAAACGGTTTATGTGCCCTTCAATGATAAGTTCTTCCCTTGTTGTTGCCCATGATCTGATAACCATCGATTTCCGGCTTCTGATACTTTTAAAAAGCCGGTTCACAGATGACAGGACACGGATATGAAATGGCATTATTGGATTATGCCTGTAAATTGTTATAACCTCATGACCCTGACGGCGCAAAGCAGACTGAAGTGCGTACGCCTGCAACACTCCTCCATAGTTGTTGTTAAAGGGTAATGTGATTATTCCTATCTTCATGGTTTCTCTGTTAAATGATATACTAAGTTCATCTTTTCAGTCTAAATGATTAGTTGTGATATCAATGGCCCTCTTACGCGGGGAGGCAGCAATCGTAAAGTTGTCAGGGACGTAACCGCATGAGATTATCATTAAAACAACCTCGTTTCCCGGAATGCTTAATATTTTCCTTATTTTCAAATCCTTGTCGTCCGAAACACTCCAGTTCAAAGCACAGGCTCCAATCCTGTTAAAATGAAGAGCATTAAGCAGCGACATGATATAAATTCCTCCATTAAGATGGTTCTCGTTACGCTCGTGAATGTCTTTTGTAGTTGAAATGACGGAGCTTATAACCAGAAGTGTCTCGGCAAGGTGGCCAAATCCACGGTTGCCATTCTGAATTTCAAGTATCTGACTTTTCTTTTCAGTTGACTTAACTATATGAACCCTGGTAGGTTGCCTGTTGCAAAAGGATGGCGACTTCTGTGCAAGGTCGATGCAGTCATACAGAACCTTCAGTGGAATCTCCTCTGTGGTATAGTTTCGAACAGAATACCTCGATTTGCTGAACAGATCATATGGCTTATTAATGTCGCTGAAATATTCCTCACGGCTTGTCCTTATTTGTTTTAAACCTTCAGGAATTTTAATTTTTTCTTCTATAAGCTGCAGTTTCCGCTGCACTTCAGGATCGAGTTGGAAATTAATCTTCTCATGAAACTCTTTATATTCTTTCAGAACAGACACCGACTGTTTGAACTCCAGTTCGTCTGGCGGCAGATTAAGTTTCTGGTATATGAATATTGTCTCAGCGAGACTTAAAACCACGGATTTGCCAAAGCCCGGGCGTGGAACTGGCATCGTCAGTCCCTTTTCCACAATATGATAGGCAAGAGTAAGATCTCTTTTTACCTTATCTGCTTCCGAATTATTATAAATCTTATCATATACGCGTCTTTTAAGGTCAGGGCGACAGGCTTTTGATGCTGACTGTAAATAATAGAAGTAGAGAACTTTCCTGGGGATTAAATTTCTTATTTTCGTTTTAATATCTGGCATATGTAATCAGTTTATCAGGTTTCTGGAACTACTTTAATTATCATCTGTTTTTCACCTTTTTCAATACTCGGTTTAAGGGTGAAGTAATAAGGTCCCGTTCGGATTGGTTCATACCGGCAAACCAGAAGATAGGTAAATATATCATTGAAAATATGATTATTCCGGCCCCCAGTTTAAGGATATTGTTAAGCTGGATAAACTTAAGAAGGAAAAATGTGCCTGTTCCAAGGATCAATGGTGTTAATGCCATCTTTCCTATCTCCTTCCAGAATGCCGGGATATTAATTTCCTGGTATTTATAATAATAAATATTCATTATGAGAATATGTCCGATTACCAGGGCAATGCAAATTGCTGCTGCACAACCTATCCCGCTGTATTTTTTAGCCAGTACAAGCTCGAGTCCCAGACTGAACAAAGCAATGGCTAGGTAAAGTAATGATCTGAATCTAAGTTTGTTACGGGCTTGAAGTATCGTTATTCCCAGATTTTGTATCAAAGGAACAGTCAGGGGGATAAAAAGCAACAAAGCAATAATATAGACATCCGCGTAATTGGCGCCAGCCCAAATAATAATGAACTGTTTACCGAAGACAATAAATCCCGTGAGGATGAAAGCCATAATAATGAACTGAATACGACCAGTCCGAATGAACAGATCTGAAATGGCTTTGCCTGATTGCGAATATGTTGTCATTGCTGTTACTCTGGGCAGAAAGACACCGGAAATTGCTGTGGAGAATAGCATATACATATTCTCAAGTTGAATCCCCACGGCAAAGATTGCAACCGCAGTGGTACTTACCAATGCTCCCAGCACAAGCTGACCGGTACTCCAGAGAAGCTGGTTAATAATTGCTGCGAGGAACATATAAAATGAGTAAATTGAAACTTCCTTAAGAAAATCCCATTTAAACTTAGTAAAATGGATCTTTATCCTGATTCTGTATTTGCAGTACCAGAAGTTCATTAGCTGGGTAACAACATTGAAGACGGTTATGAGAGCAACCATTCCTATTGCGCGATAGCCTAACTTCAGTAACAAGATCATAATAAGGGTGTTCAAAAATATCCTGATTATCTGGACAACTTTTTGAAAGACAAAATCCTCATATGCAGTAATAATTGATGAGAAGAGACTGAAGGGGAATGTGAATGCAAGGTTGAAAACCATTAAGAGCATCAATATACGGGCCTTACCTTCTTCGTCTGCTGACATAGCCTTGCCGAAGATAAGCTCTACATTAAAATACAATGCCAAACCAGC
>CAIPJU010000553.1 GCA_903865465.1 uncultured Bacteroidota bacterium | reverse complement strand
TCTGGTTTTAGAATGTCAAAGTGCAAACTGCCTTGTTATGTATCCTTAATTTTGGCTATTTTTGAATTGGATTTCTTAACCTCCCTATTCTGAAACTTATGAAAAAAACAGCATTCCTTATCTTTTTTCTGTTTGCTATTTTACCTCTGCCCGCATTAGAGTCACAGGCTAACAGCAAAGCAGATTTCCGGCCACCATCTGTACCTCTTATTACTCACGATCCATATTTTAGCATCTGGTCACCAGCCGACAGGCTCACCGATATGGAAACAGTTCACTGGACAGGTGCGGAAAACCCGCTTCACAGTCTAATCAGGGTTGATGGTCGAACATATAGAATAATGGGAAGCCATCCCTCCAATATTGAACCTATGAAGCAGCTGTCGCTTAAAGTATTGCCAACCAGTACAGTATATGAATTTGGAAATACTAATGTAAAGCTGACTCTGACATTCACATCGCCTCTGCTTGTAAAAGATATTGAGATTCTGGCACGACCTGTTACATATATAACCTGGGCAGTGACTTCCGCTGATGGAATGGACCACGAGGTTCAGATCTATTTCGATTGCGGATCAGAACTTGCCGTCAACACTCAGGATCAGTACGTCACCTGGGAACAGACAAATACAGAGGGTCTTAAGACAGAAAAGATAGGGAGTAAAGAGCAAAAATATCTAAACAAGCCAGGAGACAATGTCCGTATCGATTGGGGATATGCCTATCTGTCCGTACCCGAAAACCAAAAACCTTCCCTTTCAATTGCACGAAGGAACACCCTCTTCGACAGCTTTAGCAAAACAGGAAAACTTCCAGAGCAAGAGGTATTTTCTGCTCCGGTAAGGGTTAATGAAGGGCACATTTCGATGGCATCGTCATGGGACCTGGGAAAAAGCAGGATGAATTCCACAAGCGTATGGGCAATGGTGGCTTATGATGATATCTATTCTATCCGATATTTTGACGGAGACCTGAAGGGCTGGTGGCAGCATAAAGGAATGTCGTTTGAAAAATTGCTTGTCACGTCAGCAGCTGAATATGAAACTCTTATGAAAAGATGTCACTCTTTCGACAAAGATCTCAGCAGGGACCTCGTAAAAGCAGGAGGTGAAAAATATTCTCAGATGTGTGCTCTTGCCTATCGTCAGTGTATTGCAGCTCATAAGCTTGTATCCGACAAACAGGGTAATCCCTTGTTCTTTCCCAAAGAGAATTTCAGTAACGGCTGCATCGCAACAGTTGATGTTATTTACCCCTTTTCACCATTTACACTGTTGTTCAGCAGCGAGCTGACAAAGGCGATGTTAAAGCCTGTTCTTGAATATTCTTCCTCTTCCCGATGGAAATTCCCCTTTGCTCCACACGATCTTGGCACTTATCCATATTCAACAGGACAGGTATATGGTGGAGGCGAAAATGATGAGGCCGACCAGATGCCCGTTGAAGAGACCGGAAATATGATTATTATCCTGGCAGCCCTTGCAAAGGCCGAAGGCAATGCTTCTTTTGCAAAACAGTACTGGTCCCTGGTAGAGAAATGGGCCGGATACCTCATGTCGAAAGGATTTGACCCGGAAAATCAGCTATGTACCGATGATTTTGCCGGTCACCTGGCTCATAATGTAAACCTCTCTGCAAAGGCAATAATTGCCCTCAGATCATATGCTCTGCTGTGTGAAATGAACGGTGAAAAAGCAAAAGGAGCCGGAGTCCTGGAAAAAACCAGAAAAATGGCTTCCGACTGGATAAAGCTGGCATCGGAAGGTGATCATACTCTGCTTGCTTATGACCAGAAGGGAACCTGGAGCCAGAAGTACAACCTCGTCTGGGACAAGCTTCTTGACTTCAATCTGTTTCCCCCTGAGCTGTTCCGAAAGGAGATCAGCTACTACAAAAAAGTACAGGCAGAATATGGGATGCCCCTCGATAACCGCGAACGCTATTCAAAAAATGACTGGATAACCTGGTCAGCGACCATGGCAGATAATCTTGAGGATTTCCAGGCGATATTCGATCCTGTATATCACTATGCCGAATCGACACCCAACAGGGTACCTTTATCTGATTGGTATATTGTTGATAATGCGCGTCAGACTGGTTTCCAGGCAAGAAGTGTTGTTGGCGGGTTTTACATAAAGATGCTTGAGGACAAAACTCTTTGGAAGAAATGGTTTGCCCCGGCAGAAAAGTAAACGAAAATGACTTTTAAGGTTAATTCTGACTTCCTGAGAAAATGAAATTTCTGATAGTAGAGGATGAAAAAGTACTCAGCAGGTCTATCTGCGATTACCTGAGGGTTGAGGGACATATATGTGAGGAGGCTCATACCTTCAGAGAGGCAGTTGATAAAGTTGCAGACAATACATACGACTGCGTGATACTCGATATCGGACTACCCGATGGCAATGGTCTTGATGTAATCCATGAGATGAAGTCCAACAAACTGAATGACAGGATACT
>CAIPJU010000552.1 GCA_903865465.1 uncultured Bacteroidota bacterium | reverse complement strand
TTTCATGGGTATCATTCTTATTTACCTTTTCTGGATTGTAGTAAAGGCATTGAAAATGGAGCTTATAAGTGCCCTTTTAGGGCAGGTAGTTGGAGTAGGAATGATAGCCCTGCTTATAGTATTTCAGCAGGAGGTGAGAAGGTTTCTCCTGGTTATCGGCAACAGATATATCTCTCGTAGCAGGTTTTCATTCAGCTGGCTTGCTAAATCAGTGAGAAATGATGACAGGAGTCCGGGAGAATCTGAAGAGATAGTAAGAGCTTGTGAATCATTATCCTCAGTGAAAACAGGGGCTTTGATTGTAATAGGGCGAAGGAGCAGTCTCGACCTTTTCTCTGATGGAGGGGAAGTACTCAAGGCCCGGATAAGTTGTGAATTGCTTGAAACCATTTTTTTTAAAAATACACCTTTGCATGACGGGGCTGTACTTATTGAAGGCGGACAAATACTTGCAGCCCGGTGCCCTTTGCCGGCCACAGATCAGATCGCTCTTCCTGCACGCCTGGGAATGAGGCATCGGGCCGCCGTGGGTATGTCGGAACAGACCGATGCCCTGGTGATAGTGGTCTCGGAAGAATCAGGATTTATTTCTGTTGCTGAAGCCGGCGTTTTAAGAGAAGATATCAGTCCCAACGAGCTCCGAAACATACTGCTAATGGAGAAGGTCTGGTAAATCCCTTCAGGTTTAATCTACTGAGTCCGGTCCTTGCAATATGACTCTGAGAATGAAACAAGAAAAACAGAAATAAAATGGAGCTAAGTAAATTTGCTCTTTTCATATTTAATTGCTTCATTCGTTTTTATTGTAGATAAATTTAGGCTTTTGCAGAGCTATTTACAAAAAAAGAGAGACCTTTGATAGTCTCATTAGTCGAATAATATTGTATTAATAGGTTTGGGATATTATCGAAGTAAATGGCAAAAAAAGGGAATAAACTAAAGATAGTATTCGGTCGTTTACCTGTGGCAGTATCCGATAAAGGCACGGAGTATAATGACTATGCCAAAGACAGTAATAATGAGACTTTTATTAATAACGTTTTACCATTGGCAGAAATAACCAAATCTGTTGGCAGGGAAGTAGCTTCAACTGAAAGTGATAGTCAGATATTTTTGTCAGAAGAGAAGGCTGAAGCGATATTGAATTCAGTGAGAGCTATTGTAGAAAGTGAGGAGAAAAACAGACTCCTGATGGATAATTCGGCCCTGGGAATAGGTTTTTACAGTACGGCAGGAGAGATTATTTCCATTAACAAAGAGGCACTGAGGATCTTAGGTGGCAAAGCTTCTGACTACCTTGGACAAAATGTTATTAATATTTTTGGTTCTGATGCTGGCAGAACTTTTATTAAGAGGTTTGAAACAGCAGCAAATTCAGAATTTTCCCTTCAATTTGAGGATTACTTTAAATGGGGGCAAAATGAAGATTGGTACATTAACACTTATACCAGGATATTGAATAATGAAGGCCAGATTAATGGCATACAGGTTATTTCTGATAATATTTCTGAAAGAAAAACTGCACAGTTGCGACTTCTGGAATCTCAGAAAACACTAAGAAGTTTTGCTGAACACCAGAATAAGTTAATTGAAAATGAAAGATCGGAGATTGCTTTTAACCTTCAGGAAGACCTTGGGCAGAAGCTTGCAGCATTAAATATGGATATTGTCTGGGTAAAAAATAAAATAGGTATTCAGCCTAAGAATATAATTGATAAGTTTGATGAAATGAGCAGGTCGCTTAGCGGAGCAGTTGAAGATATAAACAAAATAACTGAATTTCTGAAACCCTTGTTTTTATTCGACCTGGGTTTGATACCGGCATTTACTTCGCTTATCCGGAAGTTTGAGAAATCAACCGGAATTAAGTGCCATTTCGAATTTGACCAGGAAGAGTATGATATTGATAAAAGGATTTCGCTTGTCCTCTACAGGATTCTTCAGGCTGCGCTTGCGAATATATCCAAACACTCAGGAGGAAATGAAGCGTGGACTGAGTTGCAGATTGTAAGAAACAAAATGGTGCTTTTTATCAGGGATAATGGAATAGGAATCGATAAAAATGCCGTTATTTCAGCAAAATCAATGGGCATTACCGGTATGAGAGAAAAGGTCAACTCAGTATCAGGTAAACTTAAGATAAATGGCCTAAAGAATAAAGGGACAACTATAAAAGTTACTGTTCCGCTTAAAAGAGATATTGAAAATGATCAGCATTCTGATAACTGACGATCACCCTGTTGTAAGAAGGGGAATAAGACAAATCCTTGAGGATGAGGCTAATATTGGTCTTATTGATGAAGCAGGAAATGGTATTGAACTGCTCTCAAAACTTAATGAGAATACCTACAATGTAATTCTTCTCGACATCTCTATGCCGGGAACCAGCGGACTTGATCTTATTAGCGATATAAAAAAGGTACAGCCTTCAGCAGGAATATTAATGCTTAGCATCTATTCCGAAGATGTTTATGCCGTGAAAGCTCTAAAATACGGTGCCTCAGGCTACCTTATCAAAACCAGCGCCCCCGAAGAATTATTGACAGCTATCTTTAAGGTTTCAAAGGGTGAGAGATATATTTCAGCTTCACTTGCTGAAAAAATTGCTGATGCGATAGGATCTGATACGGTCAGACCAATGCGCAAAATTCTTTCGACACGCGAGATAGAGGTACTGGGCCTGTTTGCCAAGGGAAGGACTGTGGCTCAGATTGCCTCCGAACTGTCGCTTAGCCCAAAAACGGTCAGTACCTACAGGGAAAGACTAATATCGAAACTTAAACTTAAGACTACTGCTGATCTTATCCGCTATGCACTGCTCGAGGGTATCCCTAATCCATAATAAATTTGATACTTAAGAGTCCGGAACATTTTCATCCCGAAGATTTTAAAGAGAACTGAGCTATGAGAGAAATATTTTTTAAAGCAATCTTATTGACAATATATATGGGGACGGCAGGATTAATAAACCAGGATGATCCATCGCGATGGAATAAAAATCAGATTGATGAATGGTTTTCAAAAGGTGAATGGCATAAGGGATGGAGAGTCCTCCCTGATTCCTCAATAGACAGAAAGGAACTTGCCCTTTTCTATTTCAGGAACAGGGAACGATGGGAGAAGGCCTTTTCATTCTTATCAGAAAACGATCTCTCGGTAATTGAACCGAAGAAATACGAAATTGACGGTGATAATCTATTTATTACTGTGAGTGATTATGATACTAAAGAAGTTAAGGGTTCCAGATTTGAATCACACCGTAAATATATTGATATTCAGTATGTTGTTAAAGGTTCTGAAATCATTGGGCTTTCTGATCCCGGGAAGGTAACAGAGGTTACTGACCCCTACTCCTCTGAAAAAGATATAGAATTTTCGAATGTGAGTCATTTTACTGACCTGAAAGCCACCCCCGGCAGTTTTTTTATTTTCTTTTCCGACAACCTTCATCGCCCGGGACTGAAGGTAGATGTTATTGAAAAGGTGCGGAAAGTAGTGGTTAAAATAAAAATTGACCAATAAAATTACAGGCTTGAAATTTGAAATTTCTGGGCACGGGATTCTGCTGGTTTGTTAGCCTTTGCATTAAGAGATGTCGGAAGGCTATTAAACCGTGAACAAAAATGACATTCCCGGGTTTCCCTAATGTTTTTATTGATAGGAATGCTGACATTATATGATCTTGCAGAAGGAGAAGAAGGGATAATTCTTAAAATTAAGGGACGGGGACGTTTCAGACAGCGATTGTCCGAGATGGGTTTTATAGTCGGTAAAAAAGTTACTGTTATAAAAAAAGCTCCTTTAAGAGATCCTGTTGAGTATATGATCCTGGGTTATCATCTGTTGCTGCGTAACAGTGAAGCCCAGTTGATTGAGATTGTCAGGGGGAGTAGTCAGCATACACCCGATTCTTCCGGAGGAGTCCTGGTCAGCGAATCTGAAAATGATTCATTTTATAAGAATTCAAGAAACATCCAGGTAGCTCTTATTGGCAATCCAAATTCCGGAAAGACAACACTTTTTAATTGTGCCTCAGGTTCAAGGGAAAAAGTGGGCAATTATGCCGGAGTTACAGTCGATTCAAAAGAGGGATTCTTCCAACAGTTGGGTTACGACTTTTCTATCATCGATTTACCGGGAACCTATTCAATAAGAAGCTATTCACCCGAAGAGATCTACATCAGGAATTATATTCTCGACAGCAAACCTGACATCGTTGTCAACGTAATTGATGCCTCCAATATTGAGCGAAATCTCTATCTTACTACCCAGCTTATTGATATGGGGGTGCAAATGGTTATTGCACTTAATATGTATGATGAGCTTGAAAATGAGGGTAATGTACTTGATTTTGACTCTTTGGGCAAGCTCTTTGGAGTTCCGGTTGTACCTACTGTGAGTCATAAGGGACAAGGTATCAGGGAGCTCTTTGATAAGATTACTGAGGTTTATGAAAACAGGGAGCCGGTATCCCGTCACGTACATATCAATTACGGGTTTGAGATTGAGAACTCGATATCTGCCATTCAGGCAAAGATCAAGATCGAAGAAAACCAGGCCTTTACCAATATCATTTCATCACGTTATCTCGCTCTCGAATTGCTCGAAAACGATAAGGAATATTCTCATAATATTTCGCGTTGTGTCAACTCTGCTGAAATAATAGAGACTGCAAGAATTGAATGCAGGAAGCTTGAAAAACTATTTACCGATCCCCTCGAAACTGTCATCACCGATCTTCGGTATGGCTTTATTTCAGGCGCTTTAAAAGAGACACTTAAAATTAGCAAAGTAGAGAAGCTGAGCAAGACTAAGATTATAGATAACTGGCTCACAAATAAATATCTCGGCATTCCTGTCTTTATTTTATTCATGTGGATTACATTTTTCACTACATTTAAGCTTGGTGGTTATCCTAAATCGTGGATGGAAGCCGGCACTTCCTGGGGAGCTGAATTGGTTTCATCAATACTGCATCCCGGAATTATCAGGGATTTCCTTGTGGAGGGGA
>CAIPJU010000551.1 GCA_903865465.1 uncultured Bacteroidota bacterium | reverse complement strand
TTGATTAATTCTAAGCGGTTTTTATTACCTTATTGTAGGCGGTTCAATTTTAAATTATCTTTATACTCTAATAATCAATGTTTTAAAATCAACCAGAATCTATCCAATGATTTTCCCATCCATTACAGAATACCGCGATGCGCTTCTATTTGAAGGCGCTTTGAAAAAATATTCCAAACTGAAACTTGTGACTGATGCAAATGGTCAACCCTGTTTTAGCAGTGGAAATTTCTCTGTAGTATTCCGGATGAAAGACAAATTCTCAGGAAAGGAATATGCCGTAAAATGTTTTACCCGTGACCAGGAAAGGCGACAAATAAGTTATAAACTTATATCCAAATATCTTGAAAAAAATAGAAACCAATACTTTGTTGATTATGAGTACTTGTCTGATGAGATTTGGGTAAATAGCAAATTGGCCGGAGCTGGTGAATTCCCAGCTGTTATTATGGAATGGGTTGAAAGTATTACCCTTGGTGAAAAGCTTAGTGAACTTTGTATAAACGAGGACAAAAATGCTCTCTTTGAATTGGCTTGCGCATTTGATAAAATGGCCTATTGGTTAATTAATCAACCTTTTGCTCATGGCGACCTTAAACCAGATAATATTCTTATAAAACCTAATGGGGCAATTCGACTAATAGATTATGATGGAATGTTTACATCTGAAATGTCTGGCGAACCTGCTCGTGAAAACGGAAGTCCTGGATTCCGACATCCCAAACGAAATATCAACCTATTTGGCCCTTATATAGATGACTTTAGCGTCTTATTAATCTCTTTATCGCTCCATATTTTGGCAAAAGAACCTAACCTAAATAAAGCTAAAAACTTTGGGGATTTCATTATATTTGATGAGGTATCTCTTTCAAAACCAGGGATCAGCTCAAATTGGGAAGAGGTGGAAAGGCTAAGAAAATATACTGAAATTTCTCAAAGATTAGTAATGCTATATTTGGCTGTCGGTAATCCACCTGAGACAGAATTGGTTGGAATAAAATCTATTTTACTACCAACTGCAGTTATTGCAAAGCAACCAAAAACTACGTTTAATTTCTTGTATAAGCAAACAAATTTTATGCCTTATCATGGTAACCACTACTTCAGAGAAGGGAATAACCTATGGCGCTTAAAGGGTGATCTTGTTCTCCAAGTTTCTAATCCTTTATTCGGAGGAATAATAGTCGATTCAAAAAATAGTGTTTATCTGAAAATATGGAAAAGTCCGGATTCTTTAACAAGCCCTTGTTTTGTTCAAATACCTCCATATATGCAAAATGAAACAATTTTTAGTCTTGCCCTTGTGGAAGCAACAGAAAATTTAATTTTTGAAATCATGGGAATATCTAACTTTCTAGAAAAAGGTGATGACTTTTTGTTAATCGACATAAAACTTTAGTGAGTAATATAATTTACAAATTATATATTCAAGAAAATGTCATGAAATTACATTTAAGTTTCAATTTTAAAACTGATTAAATACCTTTTAAATTTATTCTATTGTTAGATTCATAAAAACTAGTTATTATCCAGATGATCAAATCCCTTTTCGACCAGGACATTCGACCCGAACTTTTAAGGTTAATAAAATTCTCCCAAAAAGAGTTAACCGCAGCTGTTGCCTGGTTTACAGATCAATCTGTATTTTCAGCTTTGAATAAAGCGATTGGTCGGGGAGTCAAACTTCGGTTGCTCACACAGGATGACGAAATCAACAGCAAAGCCCCCTTCGACTTAGGTGATTTAGCAAAAAAAGGAGCACAGATTTGGTCTTGGAATCCGACACTTCTGGGAACAATGCATCATAAATTTCTGGTAGTGGATGGTCAAATCGTTATGGTAGGAAGCTACAACTGGACCAATTATGCCGCCAGCCGAAACCGGGAGAATGCGAATTTTTTTGAAGGTCCCGAAGCTCCTGTCAAAGATTATCTGGAGGTGTTCGATGAAATGTGCCAGCAAGCAAGAATTCATCCACAAAGTCCTGGCGTATCCGGAATTTTCTATTCAGATACAAAAGCAAAATTGCGGGTGCAGATTCGCAAAATTGAAGCAGAGATCAGCGAACTGGAAGCAGAAAAAACCGAAGTTCAGGGAGTAATTGAGCGGTTTACACTCCAAGTCCAGCAACGGTTGGGATATTTGATTTTAAAGCGGAGTGAAATTGAAACAGAACTTGCAAAACGAAGGGCAGAACTGACCAAAAAAAGATCAGATCAGGAAAAATACGCAGAGAAGAAAGAGGAGTTCGAAGAACAATTTGCTTCTCACGAAAAGTACAAAAACAAGAAAATTGCTACACTTTCGGAAGATGAGGAAATCTCAATAAAGAAAATGCACAGAGAGGCAGTAATGATTATCCATCCTGATCGTTTTTTTGACCAACCCGAAATGGAAGCCAAGGCTAACGAAATGACTGCCAAGTTAAATGAGGGATATAAGAACAACGATATCGAAGCAGTGCGCCAGATTTGGCAGTCGATTAAAGACGGAACAATCTTTGGCACAGATGTTTCCAAAATTGATGATATCAAAAAATTAGAGGGGATACTTCAAACCTTGAAACTAAAACAATCTCTGTTAACCCAGGAATTAAACCTGCTGAAACAGGAAGAATTTTACAACATTGGGCTGGAGTCATCAATTTGGGAAGATTATTTGAGCAAAACTGCTGCACAAGTATTGGCCAATATTGATGCATTGGAAAAGGAGATATTTAACATGCTCAAAAAAGAACCATGATATTGTCAATAAGTTGTTCAACTCCTGCCGGGGTAGATATTTCATTGCATTGCCTCAATCCGGCTGCGCCGGAGGTTATTCGTACTTAGCCCTTCGGTCAACAACAAGTTAGATGAGCACGAATTTTTGAGAATTCCAATATTAATGGACATTTACAAGACATCGACAGAAATTGTTATCTGGACAAACCTCAATACTCCTAACCCGCAGGGTTGAATGTGAATAACCCCCAATGCAATTGGGGGGCAATGCAATATGCTGGAACAACAACCCCGAACAGGGGTTGAACAACATAAATAACTCTTACAAAATGACAAGCTATCGGCAGATTTATTACCACATCGTAATCGGCACCTATCGCCACAAAACAACCATCCCGGATGAACATTGTGATGAATTGTACAAATATATCTGGGGGATCATTCAAAATAAAAAATGCAAGTTGTACCGTATCAACGGAAGTACTGATCACATTCATCTTCTTACCGATCTACATCCTACCATTGCGCTTGCTGACTATGTCAAGGATATAAAGGTG
This sequence comes from uncultured Bacteroidota bacterium, assembly GCA_903865465.1. Taxonomy (GTDB): domain Bacteria; phylum Bacteroidota; class Bacteroidia; order Bacteroidales; family VadinHA17; genus LD21. Next base: position 171 of record CAIPJU010000551.1, on the reverse strand, counting down.
GCAACGTCTATCTGGCTTAAGGCTCACGGTCAATTCAATCACTTTGAAGGATGGTCGGAAGGTTATGGAGCTTTCACAATTTCACATAAAGACAAAGATGGAATTATTGACTACATAAAAATTCAGAAAGAACATCACAAAAAATTTACCTTTATGGAAGAATATAAGAAG
>CAIPJU010000550.1 GCA_903865465.1 uncultured Bacteroidota bacterium | reverse complement strand
TGGAGGCCTTGAGAAAACTAAAACCCGATTTGGCTATTGTCGATCTTAAAATGCCCGGGTTAAATGGTCTTGAAGTTGTGAACCAGATTAAAAAAGAGGATGACCATGTAAAAATCATTATTCTTACCTTCTATTCCTCCGAGTTTTACAGGACCAGCGCACTGAAGGCAGGTGCTGATTATTTCTTTAATAAAGTCGATGATTTCGATGAAGTTTCTATGGTAGTCGCCGGAATGCTTTGGAAAGAAGCTAACGGAAACTATGTAAAATGTGATTAACCAACTTTAACCTTACATAAAAACCTAACGAACTAAAGACAAATGGAAAGTATACTTAAAGAAATAACGACTGATTTTGCAGTAGGAAAGAGCAATGGTCTCAGTTCCGGAAAGGGTGACCTTACTTTCAACGGGAGTTTGCAGATTGACGGCATATTTTCAGGCAAGATAAATGTTGCCGGCACACTTACAATAGGCCAAAATTCCAGAGTTACCGGGGAAGTTACAGCTAATGACCTGATTAATAATGGAAATCTCGTCGGGACGGTCAGAATTCTCAAAAGAGTGACTTTTAATCGTGAATCCGTTTTTTCAGGAACAATCTCAGCTAGTGAAGCTGAGTTTCTGGAAGGATCCAAAGTCAGTGGAAACCGTAACATAGGGAGAATTATTGAAAGGGAACCAATCAATGCATCTGCAAAGGAAAACATCCTCAACAACGATGCTTTGGCTACCAGCGATGTTAGCTTTCCTTTATTTCAGTATTAATTAACTTTATAAAACAAGGAATATTATCCTAACTATGGAAAGATCGTTTGTAATACCAAGTGCGTTCGAAGAAAATGCGACTGAATTTCATAGAGTTGCTGAAAATTTCGTCGATGCAATTAAAATTGTGGATTTTAATGGGAAAGATTACCTGGTTGGTAACTTTGCCCTGCGTGAAGGAATTTCTCCGCATAAACTTATTAATACTGCTGTTGATGAGATCGATTACCAACTCCTTGCTGTGACCGGGCTGGTCGTTGCTTCCATGGGAAGGTTTTCAAATCTTGTTGTAACCGCCGGATTTCCTTATACCACTTACCAGTCGTACCGGCAGGATGCAGAGCAGTTTATGCGAAACAAGTTTGATGTCAAATTCGATTCTAAACCTTTTGGCGGCAAAGGTGTTGAGAAATCATCTTTCCAGGTTGAGAATGTTGAAATAATGACCGAGATAGACGGCTGCATAAAGGCAATCCGTGATGGCTCAATCCAGGAAAAGAACAATTTTCTCGTTGCTAGTCTGGGATACGGAACATTCGAACTTGCACAGTCAATGCCTAAAGGTGTTGTACATCGTACCACCAGCAGCACCAAGGGCCTGCACTATGCTGTCAATATTGTGGAAAATGAACTGAAAAAGGACTATTACCTAAATCTTCTTACCGAACAACAGATCGAAAGAGCCTTCCAGAGAGGAATAATTGTTCTCGATCGCAAGAGGATAAACCTTAAGGATCTTCGATTGAAAGCAATAAGGAGTTACTATAATGAGGTGATTTCTCCTACCATCAAACGAAAAATAACAAATGAGGATTTCACAAATACAGAACTTCTTTATCTGGTAGGAGGTGGTGCCATGTACACCGAACTGGTTGACATGTTCAGAGAAGAATTCGGTTCATTCCTTGATATTATTATCTATCCTGAGCCTTATCTGTGTGCCGGAAGAGGATATTGTCTTCAGTCAATATCGAAAAGCAAACAGAACGGTTCATTTGATAATATGGAAAATACTGCTTATGTGGGACTTGATATAGGTAACTCTAATACAGTTGTTTATGTCAGTACTCCTGAGCAGTCGAGGGAGAGTGGAGATTAATCCGGGGGAGGGATTATTTATTGTAGAGCAGGAGAGTGGGGAATCTTTCCGGGAGATGGTTACAGGCTTGGAATTATGCCTTGTAACCAAACCCGGAAGATTTTAATCCCATTGTCAGTTAAAATTGGACGAGAGAATAAATAGATGTTTTCTGATGAATAAAATTTATTCTAAACACAAGGGTCTGCATTTTGGTTTTAACGGACATTATTCAGAAAAATTCCTGAAAGGGAATTACTTAAATTACTTTCCCTCTGTGTTTCCGGCCAGGGTTATCAGGTTTTTCAATTATTCACTGATTATCGGAGTACTTACAGGGACCATATTAATAGTGTCAAAAGTTCTTGTGATGACTGAAATTCAGGGACCGGAAATGATAATGATGTTTTTAGAGGTATGCATCTCGCTGATAGTGATGGGAATCGGCTTGTATTGCTTATTCAGTTACTCTCAGCCTAAAGATATCAGCAATCGCTGATAGTATAATTAGGAATAAGATTTTTTGTGCCTCGGGATTCAGTTAGCTTAATTTGGCTTATTTCAATTCTTGTCAGTATTTCCCTACAAAAAATTAGCAGTTTTCCTACATTTCTTTAATCCGCATCACTGCCTTGGATTGGACTTCTTGGGTTAAATTTGATCTGTTACTGAAAGAAAAAAAGTGGGGTATGAAAGTTCTATTAGCAGATGATTCCAAGCTTATTATTGAAAGACTTACCGATATGATAAGCATTTTCGGTCAGACAAAAATCGTTGGCTCCTATAGTAACGGAAATGATACTTTGAATGCATTGAAG
>CAIPJU010000549.1 GCA_903865465.1 uncultured Bacteroidota bacterium | reverse complement strand
TATAGAAGGTTTTATTGATGAAGTTTGAGGTAATTAAAGTAAACTTGATTTCGGAAAAGTTCCCGGTGGCTCTCTGCTTCTTCTTTAGACCCACTGTGTAAGTTCTTAAATTATTGTTACACAGAGTTCCACGGAGAAAGTTGAGAGTTACACAGAGAAAAAATATCAGACAAAGTTTAACTTGTTAGACCTGTTTAATGAGATGCTCTAAAATATTAACTTACATGTTTTAAAAATAATTATAATATGAGATCAGTAACTATTTCCTTACTAGTTCTTTTGATGCTGTCGGGTTGTCAGGGTAAATCAAACCTGAAGCTGCCATCCCTTATCAGCGATAATATGGTTCTTCAGCAGAAAACCAACGCAAAAATCTGGGGTAAGGCAAGTCCGGGACATAGAATTTCGGTTTCGGCAAGCTGGAATGCAAAGGCGAAAACCAAGGCCGGTGATGATGGCAAATGGAGTGTATCACTCCCAACTCCTGTTGCAGGTGGTCCCTACACCGTTACCGTTGCCTGCAACGACACCACAAGGCTGATTAGTAATGTTCTCGTTGGTGAAGTGTGGTTCTGCTCGGGTCAGTCAAATATGGAGATGCCTGTTGAAGGCTGGCCTCCAAATGATACCATCATGCATTCGGCTGCGACTCTTTCATCGGCAGCGATACCTGAAATAAGGCTTTTCAATGTTCAGAAAAAGATTTCAGGCGTTCCGCTTGACGACTGTACAGGAAAGTGGGAGGTAAGTTCGCCTGAGACAGCCAGGAGTTTTAGTGCAACAGCATATTTCTTTGGTAAGAAATTGCATAATGATCTTAAGATACCTGTTGGCTTGATTGAATCTGCATGGGGAGGTACCCCTTCAGAATCATGGACTTCATCCGAAGCTCTTGAAAAAAGCGGTGAGTTTGTAAAGATTCTCTCAGCAATGAAGGAATCAGTTCCTATTCAGTCGGGTTACCATGCATGGCTCGATAGCCTGAAGCAGATTGAAATCAGCTCATCTGCAAAAGACCAATGGAAGAATCTTGTATTCAATGACGAAACAATACCTGCATCAGAGTTTGATGACAGCTCATGGCCCGAAATGAAGCTCCCGGTTCAGTTTGAGACAAATATTGGTGAATTCGATGGAGCTGTCTGGTTCCGTAAAAAAGTTGAGTTGAAACCTGAAATGACAGGAAAAGAGCTGACCCTTTCGCTGGGACCAGTCGATGACATGGACCGTGCTTATTTCAACGGGACACTTATTGGTGCTACAGAAGAGAGCGGAAAATGGAATGTTGACAGGAATTATACTGTCCCTGCAAACCTTGTTAAGAACGGAATCAATATTGTTTCTGTCAGGGTTTTGGATACACAGGGTGGCGGAGGTGTTTACGGGACTCCCGACAAGATGTATCTCTCCTTAAAAACCAATAATAAGGTAAAAGTTCAGATCGACGGAGTGTGGAAGTTTCAACCTGTCGCGGAACTTAACGGGAATAAGCTTTACATTTTTGATCTTCCGAAAAACGGATTTTTCTCCAGGAAAAGACCAGTTGCCCTTGGAGCAGGAACACCATCAGTTTTGTATAACGGCATGGTTGCACCTGTTCTCCCTTACCAGATAAAGGGAGCTATTTGGTATCAGGGTGAAGCCAATGTTGGCAGGGCTGAACAGTATTCCAAAATCTTTCCGACAATGATCACCAACTGGCGAGAAGCCTGGGGAATACCTGATTTTCCTTTCTATTTTGTTCAGATTGCCCCTTATATCTATTCGCACCTCGACTCACTCGAATCAGGTTATCTGCGCGAAGCACAAAAGAGTGCTCTTAAGCTGAATAATACTGGAATGGTAGCAACTTTCGATATTGCCACGGTAAAGAACATACATCCCCCTTTCAAAAAAGAGGTTGGTGACCGGCTTGCC
>CAIPJU010000548.1 GCA_903865465.1 uncultured Bacteroidota bacterium | reverse complement strand
ATATTTCATAAGAGTGGGAGGTTGTGATGTAGGATGTTCATGGTGCGATACCCGCTTTTCATGGAATCCTGACCTTTTTCCCCTTGTCGGCACAGATTTGATAATTTCGAGGGTCATCAGCTCTGGTGCTGATTCTGTTGTGGTTACAGGGGGAGAACCCCTGATGTGGAACCTGGATTTATTATGTAAAGGTTTGACTGCAAATAGTATAAAAACTTTCATTGAGACATCGGGCTCCTATCCGCTTAGTGGCCGGTGGGATTGGATCTGCCTCTCTCCGAAAAAGAATATGCCTCCTCTTCCTGCGATATGTGGTACTGCTGATGAACTTAAAGTTATTATTCAGGATGAGACTGATTTTACCTGGGCTGAAAAGTACAGTAACCTGGTTTCTGAAAAGTGCATGCTTTTCCTGCAGCCCGAATGGAGCAGGTCAGAAGTTGTTACACCTGCTATTGTCGAATATATAAAGAAGAATCAGAGGTGGAGAATTTCACTCCAGTCACATAAATATATGCATATTCCGTGAAATTTATATGAGAATAAGCCTCTCTATAATGTTGCTGTTATTTTTTACAGGGATAAGCGAGCACTGCTTTTCTCAGAATTTACATACCAACTCGGGGAAAGCAGGGAAACTCTACCGTGAAGGAGAATCAGCATATGAATATCTCGACTTTGGCAGGGCTGAAGCCTGTTTCATTGCTGCAATATCGAACGACAGCAAGTTTTATGAAGCCTATATGATGCTTGGAGAGCTGATGGCTAAACAGAGAAGGTTTTCCGAATCTGCATCAGCCTACCGGACAGCAGTTAGTTTAGATTCAACATTCTATCGACCGGTCTTTTTCAATCTGGCCAATTCTGAATTGATGTCGGGCGATTATGATCGTGCATTGATTCATTACAGGGTTTATCTCGAACAGAAAGGAATGTCGGAAAAGAACAGGGCACGGGCTTTTAAAAGCACCAAGGATTGTGAATTTGCAATCAATGCTATCAGGAATCCTGTTCCTTTTAATCCGGTCAGCGTAGGGAGTGGCATAAATACTGTGGATGATGAATATTGGCCATCTATTACCGCAGATGGCCAGACATTTATGTTTACCAGACAGGGGCGGCTTACTGAAAAAAACGGGTATTCGGGAGCATCACAGGAAGACTTTTATATGAGTTATCTCGATAATAATACCTGGCAAAAAGCAATAAACGCTGGTTTTCCGCTAAATACTCCTCAGAATGAAGGAGCGCAGTCACTCTCATCGAATGGTAGTTATATGTTTTTTACTGCCTGTGACAGGCCAGTCGGAATGGGAAGTTGCGATATATATTTTTCATCCTTCAATAACGGGAAATGGTCTGAACCATCGAACCTTGGAAAACCGGTAAACTCATCATACTGGGAATCTCAGCCTTCAATTAGTGCTGACGGGAGAATTTTATTTTTTTCAAGCAGCCGTCCCGGTGGTTCAGGTGGAAAAGATCTCTGGTATTCTGTATTGAATGACCAGAATAAATGGACAACTCCTGTCAATATGGGAAGTATTATTAACACTCCCGGTGATGAGATGTCTCCTTTCATCCATTTTGACGGAAGGACTCTCTATTTTGCATCGAACGGAAGGGTTGGCATGGGAGGATTCGATATTTTTATGACAAGGATGAAAAGTGACAGTACCTGGACCGAACCTCAGAATCTTGGTTATCCCATTAACACCTATAATGATGAGATGGGGCTAATAATAGAATCGGGCGGCCAAAAAGCATATTACTCAGCTATTCGCGACCCCTCCAACGGGAAGGATATATTTTATTTTAACCTCTATGAATCAGCAAGGCCAAATCCTGTTTCATATCTCAAGGGAAAAGTATATGATAAGGAGACGGGCAAGTTATTAAAGGCTGATTATGAATTAATTAATCTTTCTACTGAAAAGATAACCATCAAGAGTACTACAGATGATAACGGTAACTTTCTCGTATGCCTCCCTTCAGGCTTTAACTATGGGATAAATGTCAGCAAGCAGGGCTATCTGTTTTATTCTGAAAATTTTACTTTTGAAGGAGAACACCCAGTTGCAAAGCCTTTTATTAAAAGAATCAATCTCAGCCAGATTAAGGTGGGTGAAAAGATTCAGCTAACAAATGTATTTTACGAAGTTGATTCCTGGGGTCTGAAAGATGCTTCCATATCAGAGCTCGATAACCTGGTTAAACTTCTTTCAGAAAATAAGGACCTTATTATGGAAATTGGTGGTTATACCGATTCCACAGGATCGGATAAACATAACCTGGTACTTTCAGAAAAGAGGGTAATGTCGGTAGTTAAATATCTGATAAATAAAGGAATCTCAGCGGAACGGCTTAAATACAAGGGATACGGAAATGCTTTTCCAATTGGTGATAACATAACCGCTGAAGGAAGACAGCTTAACAGGCGAACTGAAGCGAAAATAATCGGCAATTCTCATAAGTGATAATAGAACTCCATTAATTGTATTATTCTTTGAAAGAAAAATGAGTAAAATTTAGTGTTACTAATTTTACTCATTTTCGAATTCCCTTCGCCCCTTACAACCCTGAACGGGTTAAAAGGTGAAAGGGCAGAATTGATGCAGACTTTGAGACTATATAGATATCTTTATTCAGATCAGATTAATATCGTAGAATGAGTGTTTATATTTGTTGTTTGTGAAACATATTTTGCAGGTATTGAAAAATAAATTCCTGCTCCTTCAATTTCGTTATGTTCAATCCAGATGGTTCCCCCTAAAATGGTGACCAGTTTTCTGAGAAGGATGATATTTATTGCTGTGTAAGTATCGCTGAAAAGAGAAAGCGACTTATTCATATCTTCCGAGTTAAAGAATTCCACGTACTTGGCATAGCCATTACCTGAATCCAGAACGTAGAAGATAAGTTTTTCCTCTTTGCATGTAAATCCCAGTTTTACATAACCCGAAACAGTATTCTTTATTGAAATCTGGAAAAGGCTTCGAATTGCTCTGTATATAATCTCCCTGTCAATAAGAACTTTTACTGCTCCTGATGAATTTATATCTGTACAAAGATTTAAATCGCAATCATTCTCTTTCCTGAAACCGTCCCTGAATTCAGCCACAATATCCTCGAGAATTTTATCAATACGGCATACCTTTGATTCAGCCTTTGAACTGCCGGCATCTATATTTGCTGAATGGAGAAAGCTGTCAAAGAGGTTCATTAATTGTTCGCATGAAGAGAAAATGTGATTGCTTAATTCCTCTCTTTCCGAATTATTGCAAGCATTATCTTTCATTAAGAAAGACAATGCAACGATTGCATTCATATGAGT
>CAIPJU010000547.1 GCA_903865465.1 uncultured Bacteroidota bacterium | reverse complement strand
CATCTCCAGCACACCAGGAACAAGAATATCTGGTTTGTTGGCATCTTGAACAAGCTGATGGACGATTTCAACCGGCCCTATTTTGCCCTGCAACTGGAAGTCATCTTCACTATCAGATTGATCAGTTTGGCGAACACAAAAATCCTGTCAATTTCTTCAATAATGACATAACTGAACAGGAATACAGTGAAATGATCCAGGCTTTTGAGTCCAAATCCAAGTTCAGGTAATTTGCTTTTTAAGTATCTGTGCTCTTCATTTCAATCCAATAAGATTATTCATTTTATCCATTTTTAAAAATGTTTATCTTTGCGCGAGTATGCCACGTATAAAATATAAGTTCAATCACGAATCACTGAGTTTTGACAAGGTAACTCTCGGGATCAAAGTTGTTATGCTGCGCCTGGTGGGTTTCCTTATGGGGTCGATAGTTGTTGCCGTTATATACTGGGCTATTTTTGCTTCTGCTTTCGACACTCCCAAAGAAAAGGCACTGAAGCGTGAGGTAGCACAGATGACTATCCAATACGACCTTATTACGCACGAAATGGGGAATATTGAAAAAGTTCTAAACGACCTTCAAAAGACCGATGATAATCTCTACAGGACTATTTTCGAATCAGAACCGCTGCCCTCGACATTGAGGGAAGGAGGAGTCGGCGGAGTTACCAGGTTCAGGGACCTCGAAGGTTATACCAATTCAAAAATGGTTATCGAAACTGCCACCAAACTCGAAAAAATCAGGAAAAAAGTTTATGTTCAGTCAAAGTCGTACGATGAATTAGTATCACTGGCCAAAGATAAGGCACAGATGTTGCACTGCATTCCTGCAATAATTCCAATCTCAAATAAGGATCTTACAAGGACAGCCTCTGGATACGGATTAAGGATACATCCTTATTATAAAATAACAAAATTCCATTATGGTATGGATTTTACTGCTCCTTCAGGTACTGACGTCTATGCTTCAGGAGATGGTGTTATTGAAGAGGTGAATTCGTCGAAACGGGGACTAGGTAATAATATCATCATCGATCATGGCTTTGGTTATGAGTCGGTATATGGTCATCTCGACCGGTTCAACGTAAAAGCAGGACAGAAAGTTAAAAGGGGTGATATAATTGCTTTTGTTGGAAACACAGGTATGTCGCTTGCTCCCCATCTTCATTATGAGATAAAGATAAATGGAACAAATGTCGATCCGGTCAACTATTACTTTAATGATTTGTCGCCTGAGGAGTATCAGAAAATTATTGAAATTGCATCCAAGACCGGACAATCATTCGATTAAAGCTTTTATGAATCATTATTACAGGTTTTAATTTCTTTTATACAATTATTGTTTATGCCATATAAGGAAATTAAGGTTGAGAGACTTTACTATTCAATAGGAGAGACGGCTGAGATGCTCGAGGTACCTGTTTCAACAATCCGTTTTTGGGAGAATGAATTCGATATCCTGAAACCAATGAAGAATAAAAAGGGGAACAGGATGTTTACCCAAACCGATTTAAGGAACCTCAGGATAATTCATCACATTCTCAAGGAGGAGGGGATGACTCTGGCGGGTGCAAAGAAAAAACTTACCGAGAGATGGGACGATACCACCTATAAGTTCGAAATAAACGAATCACTTCAGAAGATTAAATCAATTCTCCTCGACATTAAGGAGAATATTTAACCGTTTTATACAGGGCTTCGGAATGCTCCTGATAATATTTCCTTTAAAAACCGACGAATATTTGACTACTCTCTCCGATACTTTATTAACAGTCAGCACAATTAAATGAAACTGAAAGAAATCTGTTCTTATCTCGACGCTTCAGTACCTCTGGCTTTCCAGGAAAGTTATGATAACTCAGGGCTTCAGGTCGGACTACCGGAAATGGAAATCTTTTCAGCTCTTCTGACAATTGATGTCACTTCTGAAATAATTGATGAAGCTGTCGTAAGCGGTTGCAACCTGATAATCTCACATCATCCACTGATTTTCGGAGGAATTAAAAGCATTACAGGAAGGAATGAAACAGAACGGATATTGTTCAAAGCCTTAAAAAATGAAATTGCAGTATATTCTTCCCATACAAATCTTGATATTTTTGATGGCGGCGTTAGCAGAAAAATGGCTGAAAAGCTGGAATTAACCAATGTAAAAGTACTTGCCCCGCTTCAGAAGAATCTCTTAAAACTTATTACTTATATTCCCGAATCATATTCCGATAAAGTAAGAGAGGCCGTTTTCGAAGCAGGTGCCGGAGTGAATGGCAACTATGATTATTGCGGCTATACATCAGCTGGAACCGGTAGTTTCAGGGGAAATGATAACTCCAGGCCATTTATTGGGAAGAGAGGTGAGATTCATTATGAGAAAGAGCTAAGGTTTGAGACTGTCCTCTATTCCCATCTTAAAACTAAAGTTATTAAAGCTCTGCTGAATTCTCATCCCTATGAGGAGGTTGCTTATGATTTGTTTGAGCTGGTAAATGGAAGTACTACTGAGGGTTTGGGTTGTACTGGTGAGCTTTCGCAAAATTTAAGCGAAAAGGAATTTCTTGAGCTGATTTCTGTTAAGTTCAATTCAAAGGGAATCAGGTATTCGGCCTTTACCGGGAAAAATATTAAGAAAGTTGCCCTTTGTGGCGGAGCAGGGATTTCACTGCTGAAAGATGCAATATCGTCGGGCGCCGATGCTTTCGTTACAGGTGATATCAAATACCATAATTTTTTCGATGCAGAAAAAAAGCTGCTTCTGATCGATGCAGGGCATTTTGAAACTGAAAAATACAGCACCGAAATTTTATACGACTTAATTATCAAAAAATTCCCTAAATTTGCACTCCGGTTTTCAGAAACAAATACGAATCCGATTAATTATTGGTAAATATGGAAAAAACAAAAGCACATGAAT
>CAIPJU010000546.1 GCA_903865465.1 uncultured Bacteroidota bacterium | reverse complement strand
TGTCCAGTTATTGTGGGCCATCACTATCCTGCCATCCTTAGTCCACGATCCGGTTGCGGCAATAGCGCTGCAGTGACCCGCAGGAGTCGGCTTCGAAACTTTGGGATTCTGTTTCGACTTTAGCCATGGTACATAGTAACCAGTCATCTCGAGGATGGAATTCATTGCTATGATATCTTTTCTGTCAATCTTCCCTTTCCCCAGCTTGCTGTTAGCACCGCTGACAATTCCATCGAGTTCTTTCTGATATTCTGAGGGTATCTGCTGCCAGAACAGACTGGTTGACCTTTCACGGTAGAAGTCCCACGATTTGGCTGTAGCTTTTGTATAATACATTTTTATTGCTTCACGCAGGTCAATGATTTCAGAGGCGAGAAGGTAGCCATGCTGAAATCCCAGAGCTTCCGGTGATCCCTCGAGATGAACCGATATCCAGCCGTTTTTCTCACTCCGGGAAGCTTTGGAGAGCCATGTTTTCTGATCTGAGGTTAGGTTCCCGGGATTCTGACAGTTTAAGTTATTAGTGAGAATAAAGAGGTAGAACAGGGTAACGATTATTATTTTATTCATAACGGGACATTTTAAAATTTCAGGTTTAGCTGCTTCTCAAATATAATAATAAATGGCAATTATCTCAGCGAACTCTGCTTAAGCACTGCGAACTCTGTGGTTAAAAAGAAACCTGGTCAGGATTTGAAGATTTTGATTTGAAGTAAATTATGATTTCTTATGTATGATTACATATTTTTGTAAGAATATTCAGATTGTCTTTTGGGAATCCGACGTAATTAAGGATGCTGTTTGACCTCAATTTTGTAATTTTATTCTCAATTCTACCAGGTTTGAGTAAGCCATTGTAAAGATATGGAAGGGAAGATGCTTTATAAAATTCATGTAAGGGGACAGGTGCAGGGAGTTGGATTCAGATGGAGTGCAGCCAGGGAGGCAAAGGCCCTCGGGATAACAGGATACGTCAGGAACCTGCCCGATGGCACTGTTTATATCGAGGCCGAAGGGACTTCTTTACAGATGAAAGCCTACCTTGAGTGGTGCAGGAAGGGTCCTGATTTTGGTTTTGTTGATTCAGTTGAAACAGAGATATTTCCGGCAAGTGATTACACTGATTTCAGGATAGAACATTGATCCGTAAATAAGTTGATGTTCTGTAAAAAAGACCCCTGATCAAATCATTATTTAGTGAGTCTCTTAAAATCAGGATCTTCAAGCAGATTTTTGAAATCCCTCTCTTTCCTGGCTGATTCCCTGAGAGCGGGATTCATGGAGACTGCTTTTTCAAGATAAAGGATTGCTTTTGACTTGCTTCCCCTGATGTTGTAGATGCATGCGAGGCTGTAATAATTAATTGCTTTCCCGGGTGCAAGGTCCATGGTTTTTTTCATTAATTCCAAAGCCTCATTGAACTTACCGGTTCTGGCAATGGCAGAGGCCTTCATGCCAGGAATCTCTTCATTTTTGGGATCGAATGAGAGTAAGCGGTCGAATGTTTTTATGGCATCCTCATTATGGCCATTTTCAACCTGCAGAGATGATTTAAAGAACAATATGGCTCTGTTTGCAGGGTAAGATTTTTCAAGCTCCTCAAGCGATTTTATAGCTTCATCCCCACCGGTAGGGCCTTTTTTCCTGTTTACCGAAAGCCACGACTGTACAGCCTCCCTGTTGTCGGGATAGGCTGCCATCAGTGAGGTGTAGATTTTTGAGGCCTCGGTTGTCTTACCCTGTGCAATATAAAGTTGTGCTTTGGAGAGACTTTTTCCAAGACTATCTTTTTTTGCCTGAAGATCGCCGGCTGCAGAATCCTGGCCATTGGTTTTCTGCAAGGTGAATATGAGGAAGAGACTTATCAGAAGAAGGATTATTTTTTTCATATTAACCTGTTTGGATGTTTGTTGCTCATTAACCCGGAGCCATAACGGTAATTAAATATCAATATTATTCCATAAAAGAATGTACTGTAAAAATAGAATCTTTTTTTTCGAAGTTAATCATAACAGACAATACATCTTTAACTCAATGAATGAATAAGCAGCTAATGTCAGACAAGGTACAGTAGGGGTAAGGGAGTAAAGAGGAGAATAAGGGTAATATTTATGCTTCAGAGAACCCCTCCCGGGACATAGCCGTCAAGCTAAGAGGTGTTAATGGCGTAATTATAAAATAGATAGAAACATTAATAATTTTATGTAATATAGGCATAACCTTTAGGCTAAGAAGTATAGTAATTGATTACATTAAGGATAAGGTAAGGCAATCGGATTATTATGGTGAAATTAAGGAAGATAAAATTCAAATCTTAGCTTGACGGCTACGCCTCCCGGGAGGGATAAGTGTGTATTTTCTGATTAATTACTGTTATACTTCTTAAAATTCTCAGCCTGTTCGAAGATCTCAACATATACTTCGTCTCTTTCAACAGGAGGATAGCCAAATTCATCAAGAAGCAATATCAATCCGACTTTTAGGGCCGACTTGATATCATCGCGTTTGTTCCAGTCGGGAAACCTGGACTGGCCATCAACAAGTTCTTTCACAGCTTTTGCGAGTTCAATCAAACGATCTTCGGGATAAGTAAAATCATATTTTATACATAGCTCTTTCAGAATGTCATAAAATGCCTTCTCTTCAAAGTCGATACCCAGTTCATCACCGGCGGAGAATTCTTTATGAGCTTCCCAAATCAGGTTTGTAAGTTGCTCAGCCATTTCCTCATATACCTCACTTCTCAGTATGTCATTTTCGTCACGCTGATTGTATCTCTCCACAAGTGTTTGCATCTTTTTTGTGAAGTCGATGCCTTTTACCCTGTTTACTTTCCTGATCTCCCTGATAACCTTAGCCAAAAGCTGTTGCAGTAATTTAATTTTTGTGTTTGGCAATTTAATCTTGTCAATTTTTGCAAGATAATCTTCATCGAAGATATCCTGTTCGGTCTCTCCATCGTCGCCCAATTTGAAAATCTCTTCCACCCCATCGCTTGCCAGGGCATCCTTAATCATTTCACGTACACGGGCATTCATCTGTGCCGTGTCGGGGGCATTGCCTTTTGTAAGCTTGAAGACAATTGAACGCACTGCCATGTAAAAGTGAGTGTAATCTCTTTCGGTTTGGGTTATCAGCTCGCTGCCGGCGCAAATATCATAAGCTGCTTTTAATCGTTTCACAAGACCCATGAAACGGGTTTCAAGATCTTTTGTGAGCTGAACATATTCTGCAGCCTGATTAAGGTTATTCAGCTGCTGTAATGTTGTGCCCCTGAAATATTTGGTACTGTCGAAGTTGTGAAACAATTTTGCAAGTAAATCGAGATGATTCCTTACTATTATTATCGACTCTGCAATATCCTCAAAATTATCTTCATCACCCTTATTATATTGTGCCAGGGCCAGGTTCATCTGCTTCTTTATGCCAATATAGTCAACCACGAGACCCTTGTTTTTGCCTTCAAATTTCCGGTTAACCCTCGAAATGGTCTGGATCAGATTATGTTGCTGAATTGGTTTGTCGATGTACATCGTATCCAAAAACGGCACATCGAACCCAGTAAGCCACATATCAACTATTATTGCAATTTTGAAATTTGATTTTTCGTTCTTGAACTGCCGATCCAATTCCTTTCGTTGTTCTTTAGTGCCTGTAAGCCTGTACATTTCTTCCGGATCGTCCTGCTGCCTTGTCATTATCAGCCTGATACGTTCCATCGGTTTGATTTCCCTTTTATCTTTTTCAGTCAATACAACTCCTTCATCCGCGATTCTTATTTCCTTCCATTCAGGTCGAAGGGCAATGACCTTTTTATAAAACTCAAAGGCAATTTCACGACTGCTACAGACAAACATTGCCTTGCCTTTTACAGTAGCTCCTTCTGAAACCCTGTTTTCATAATGTTTCACAAAATCATCTGCAAGTGATTGTAACCTTTTCGGATCGCCGAGGATGGCGTTCATTTTAGCAGTTTCTTCCTTGCTTTGTTCTATCTGGTACTCGTTCGCACCATCGCCGGCAGCCTGTTCGTAGTATTTTTCAATCTTCTCGAGTTCACTGTTGTTCAGGGCAATTTTTGCAGCGCGACCTTCATATACAATTCTTACTGTGATTTCATCCTTCACCGATTCAGTCATTGTGTATGCATCAATAACTTTTCCGAAAACATCGAGTGTGGCATCAATAGGGGTTCCGGTAAATCCTACGAAAGTGGCATTGGGCAGCGAATCGTGTAAGTACTTAGCAAAGCCATAAGTTTTTTTAACTCCCTTTTCGCTTACTTTAATCTTCTGGTCGAGGTTTACCTGGGTGCGATGCGCCTCGTCGGAGATACAGATTATATTGTTTCTGTCGCTCAGGAGTTCAGTATCTTCGGTAAACTTATGAATTGTGGTTAAAAATACCCCGCCGCTCTGCCTGCCCCGGATCAGGGTTCGTAATTCTGCCCGGCTTTCAACACTAACAACTGTATTGTCGCCAATAAATCTTTTTGCATTCGTAAACTGATCAGATAACTGGTCATCGAGATCTATGCGGTCGGTTATTAAGATAATAGTAGGACTCCCGAAATGTTCGCTTTTCATCAACAGCCTTGTTAGATAAAGCATTGTGAAACTCTTGCCACAGCCCGTTGCCCCAAAGTAGGTACCGCCTTTTCCATTGCCTTTTGGTTTCTGTACCAGCTTAATATTATCGAAAAGGCGTTTAGCAGCATAATACTGGGGATAACGGCAGACAATTTTTTCGTTTTTCTTTGAGCTGTCGGGGAAATAGATAAAGTTCCTGATGATATCCCTTAGCCTGTTCTGGTTGAACATGCCCTGAACCAGCGTAAACATGCTGTCGATACCATCAACATCCTTCGCCAGACCGGCAACCCTTCGCCAGGCATAGAAAAATTCATAGGGTGCGAAGAACGATCCTGCCTTGTTGTTTATTCCATCGCTTATTACGCAAAAGACATTGTATTTAAACAATTCCGGGATATCGCGCCGGTAACGGATTGTCAGCTGGTTATAGGCATCGAAAATAGTAGCCTCTTCACGAATGGCGCTTTTGAATTCAAATACAACAAGGGGTAAGCCGTTTATATAAACTATGCCATCGGGGATCCGTTTTTCCGAGCCAACAATTTCAAGCTGATTAACAAATCTATAGATGTTATGATCGGGCGGATATTTTACAATGGGCTCTGATGTAATTACATCCAGATCGGGACTGGCGAGCTGGGCCTCCAGACCATTATAGTCGATTAATTCAATATGAATGTCTTTCTGGTTCCGGTCTTCGCGTTTTAGGATAAATCCATCGGAGAGCCACCTGAGAATTGTTTTGTTGCTTTCGTAGAGGTCGGAAGAGGGGAGGGTTTTAAGCTGAAGGACAATTGATTTTGCTTCGGTTACTGTAAGATGCTGGTTTGCATATTTTGATAACAAAAAATTGAGTAAATCATCCTCAATCAGCACCTCATCGACTGAACGATTAATATTAACGCCCGGGTAATGCGGAAAATCTTCGTTTGCAAGCAATTCGATAAAAGCCGATTCAAGTTTTTCTTCGGTGAATTTCATTTTTCAGGCTTTCCAAGTTTCTTAATATCTTCTTCTATTTCTGTATATTTTTATGTTGCCCAGATACGGAATTGGGTGCCTTGTGGTGATTTTACCCGGTAGCCTACGGAAATAATTACATCCAGGTTGTAGTGATCAATGTCTCTTTCCACCTCCCTTGTTCCTTCTGTCCGAACTTGTCGGAATTTCCGAACAGTTGCCGAAGCCTCTAATTCACCTTCCTCAAACACATTTTTGATGTGCTCGCTTATTGTGGCTTTCGATTTTTGAAACAGCTCGCAAAGTTGAGCCTGAGTAAGCCAAACAGTTTCATCCTCCAGGCGAACATCTATTTTGATGTTGCCTGCGGAGTTTTGGTAGATGAGTATTTCGCCGTTGTTCATTTGGTATTGAATTTATCGTCAAACCATTTTGACGGATTGTTTATGATATAATCCGAAATTCGTTTATACGATTGTTCATCGCGGATAATGTGTTCGTAGTAATTTCGTTGCCATAATTTACGTTTAAATTGCTCCCAACCCAATGTTTTTACACCATGAATATATTCAACAGTTGTTATTGATTTAAACGCATCCATCATATCACCAACGGTTTTATCTGTAGAAGATTTATCAATGATTTGTAAAATTCCATGAAAATGATTTGGCATAACAACAAATTCATGTAATTCGATATTCGGGAATCGTTCCATTAATTTTAGCCATTCGGTTACGATCATTTTCCCCGCATCATTTAATATCATTGTCGCAACGGTCGGAGCGTGCCCTTGTGGCCGCCCTATTTGTGGCCGACCATTATCATTCATCCGCCCTATTTGTGGCCGACCATTATCATTCATCCGCCCGCAATCATTCCCCCCATCCGTTTCATTTTGAACGGCATCATCATCTTGGGAATCATCATTTTGGGCATCGTTATTTTGGGAAACATCATTTTGGGAATCGTTATTTTGGGCATCGTTATTTTGGGAATCGTTATTTTGGGCATCGTTATTTTGGGAAACATCATTTTGGGAATCGTTATTTTGGGCACCCACAAGGGGCGCCCCGACGGCAATTTTCCCAAATAAACACGCCCGGTTTTGCACGCAAATGGTTATAAAATACGCCCCCGCCTGCGAATAATCATATCCTTTCAGACGGATAGACCTGCGATGATGTATGTTCGGGTTATAGGACATTGTATATATTTAATGACCAATGCGAAAGAATTCAATCATTTTAATTTATCAGTTTTTCGCCGTTCTTCATAGTACTAATTTTCTATTGTCGAAAGTTTGGAAAGAAGTAAATCTTTCAGTTCTGACAACTTTTGATTTTGCAAGACAGTATTCAAGATATAATTGTAAATAGATTCAACTTTTTCATTAAATAGGTCAACCAATTCTTTAGCAGGTTCAATTACTATTTGTCCGTCAAAATCTTTTGTCACCAAGGCCTCAAAGGTTGCACCGATAGCTTCAGTTTTTAATTTAGAAATTATACTTAAGGTTAATTGGTGCGCGTAATAATCATTTACTTCTTCGCCGTTAATAGCATAACAGGTTTGATTCATTGCCATTGGTATGCCTGCCATTGCTATTCCTCCAACAGTTGCACCTCTGGCAGTTACAAAGGTCGTATTTGGAGGAAATAATTTGCTGCTGCATTTTTGTAATCCAATGTCTGTTATTTTTTTTGAAGTACTAATGCTGTAATAATATTGGTTCAGATCACCAGGTGTATAAAATGGAATCTCTCCATCCCAATAATCAGGACATTCTGTACTTGGAGTTCCTCCTCCGCTAAGTTTTATGACTTTTGTAAATGATTCGATCATCCAACCCTGTGGAATTTCCCCCAACTCACTTTCCACCATTTCCCCACCGTTACTTCTATATTGCATACCATTTTCATCCGGAAATTCAAAATTCACAAACCACTGTTTGTAAATAGCCTGAGCCGTTTCTTCAAGTTTTTGTATCAGTTTGTTATTTAAATCAATGCGGTTCTGGATAACATTGTATTCTTTTACAATTTCCTGTTGTTTTGTAATTGAGGGGATCGGTAATTTCATATCGCAAAAGTCTTCCCATTCCAGGCTTCCTCGAACACCTCCAACTGCGTTAAAACAAGCTTCCCTGTCAAATTCTGAACGTGTAAACCACAACTTTAAATATTCCGGTAAAAGCAGATTCTGATCTTTCACTTTAAATACAGGATAAGCCTGGGAAATAATGGCTTCTTCAATTTCCTGCAACAACGCAACCGGCATTTTTTTATCCCGCCGAACCTGCATTGTGCTGCAGGCAAACTGGTTTTTCCGGATAATCTTATAGTTCTCCATATCCGTTCCAATAATATTTGCTACGGAAGGAATAAATTGTTTTGAAATACTTAACCCCAAAAGATTTTTGACATTATGGCCTGTATTACGCTCATCAATAAGCTCAATATAATCGCCAATCTTTCTATAATTTGATTTCATAACCCAGTTCTCTAAAGACGGTTAGTAAATCATTTCTTGAAGCTTCTTCGGCTTTTAAAAGTTCCGCAAATTCGGTTTGCAGACTCTTCATTTTTTCATCGAAGTCAATATTTTCATCACGGTTCACAAACTCAATGTATTTGCTTGGAACCAGGGAGAAATCTTTTTTGGCTACTTCATCAAATGTGGCGGAATAGCAATACTCCGGAATATTCTGGTAATTTGAATTATTCTGTTGCCACGTATGATAAGTTTTGGCAATGTCTTTTATCTGTTGGGAATTGAATTGGATAAATTTCTTTTCAAAAGGTTCTCCGATCTGCCTTAGATCCATAAAGAGGATTTCTTTTTCCCGGTCCCGGTAGTGCCGGGTTTCATCGCCAATGCTGCGACTTTGTATTTTTTTGTTTTTATTGAGTATCCAGACAGTTACGCTTATATTGGTAGTGTAAAACATGTCCTGAGGCAGTACAAGTATAGCTTCCACCAGGTTGTTTTCAATAAGCTTACGGCGGATTTTGTATTCTTCGCCACCACCACTCAGAGCCCCGTTTGCCAGAATAAATCCTGCCACACCGTTTTCGGAGAGCTTTGAAACAATATTCAGTATCCAGCCATAATTGGCGTTGCTTTTTGGCGGAACGTCGTAACCACGCCAGCGGGGGTCGTTCTTTAATTCGTTTTCGGCACGCCAGTCTTTCTGGTTAAAAGGAGGATTAGCCATTATGAAATCGGCCTTCAGGTCCTTGTGCTGATCGTCGCCAAAGGTGTCGGCAGCTTTTTCACCAAGATTGCCGGAAATGCCCCTGATGGCAAGGTTCATCTTCGCCAGTTTGTAGGTAGTATTCGTGTATTCCTGACCGTAAATAGAGACCTCCTTCTTGTTCCCGTGGTGGTTTTCAATGAACTTGATCGATTGTACGAACATACCACCGGAACCACATGCGGGATCGTAGATTATACCTTTATAAGGCTCAATCATCTCGGCAATGAGGTTTACTATGCTTTTTGGAGTGTAGAATTCACCCTTGCCTTTTCCCTCCGCAAGGGCAAATTTTGAAAGGAAATACTCGTAAACTCGTCCCACAATATCCTGGGCCTTATCCCTTAGTGTATCTATATCATTTATTGTATCGAGCAAAGAGGAGAGTTTTGTAATATCCAAGCCCAGACGGGAAAAGTAATTGTCGGGCAAAGCACCTTTCAGGGCCTTGTTGTTTTTCTCTATGTTATGAAGGGCAGTGTCGATTTTTAAAGCTATGTCGTTCTGCTTTGAATTCTTGATAATATAGCTCCAGCGCGAAACTTCATCGAGGAAGAACACATTGTTCATATTATAAAAATCGGGCATTTCGATGTATTTCTCTTTGCCTTCGCTCAAGAGTTTTTTCCGGTGTTCTTCAAATTTATCGCTGGCAAACTTCAGGAATATAAGACCCAGTACAACGTGTTTATATTCTGCCGGTTCTACAGATCCTCGGAGTTTATTGGCAGATTCCCAGAGGGTTTCTTCTATGTTCTTTTGTTTTGTTTGTTTGGCCATTATAGGTTTTAAGTTTATTTCAGTGGTTATCAGTTATCTTTTCTATATTAAACGGATAAAGGTAGGGGACAATCCGGAAGATCAACGAACAACAGGCTTATTTGATTCAGAGGAGTTTTTAATATGGATTTGTTCAATATCGTGTTGGGTTTTAACTCTTGGGAGTGTCATCATCAGAAAGTTAAATTTTAACCTAAAATACAAAACTTAGAAATAGGGAATGAAAATATCGAGTATTTATTTGGATTTGTTGAACAGAACAGGATGACTATTCCTGGTTAAAGGCTTTTCAGGTCTCCTATTTAAAAGATTGTCACCCTCTGATCCGGAATTCGATCCTCTCACCCGAAATCGTTATTCCAAAATCCGAACTGGCAAAATTGTGGATTGCGGATTTTAGAATGCGGATTTTAAACAAATGACGTAGTAAAAATCAAATCGAAATTGCCATTCCGCAATCCGAAATTACTAAATTGCGGATTGCGGAGTGTTGACT
>CAIPJU010000545.1 GCA_903865465.1 uncultured Bacteroidota bacterium | reverse complement strand
GCGGCGATTAAAGCCAAACTGGAAAATAAGTTTGGCACCGGGGGTGGCAAATTAACTTGGCGCTAACACCTCGCAAACTGGAAAATTACCATGGCGCTCGACAGGGACTTCCATCTTGAATTCCTTTTTATGGTTCTTGTCTTTTATTTCAGCAACTTTGTCATAAATTACCCACTGGTTATCTGATTCACTATCTCCCAGATATGCCGTCTGTAGATTTCCAGATTTATATTTGCAGTCGGTTATGCTGAAATATGGGGCATAGAAAAAAATGTGGTGCGGCCTGATCCTGGCTATATCACATGCCAAGTCTATCCGTGTTATACGACCATACTCTATAAGACGCTCAAACCCATTTTTCATGATCTGGTTGATGAGCATCCGTACTTGCTCCATATTTACTTTTGAAGGGTTGAATTCAATTTTAAGTGTATTTGTCACCAAATAATATTGGGGGTACTGCAAATACATAGTTATTTCTGTATTTTCTCCCACTACTGGATGGGCATAATGCGTATTATATTTTTTGCTCTTGCCGATTTCACCCCAATTACTGAGTTTCCCATTATATTCAAAACATTTCACAATATGCTCATGCTCTGCCTTCGACAAAATGGGTACGGTAATTGAGAGCTTGTCAATTTTTATATTAGAAACTTTGGGAACTATAAATATACTCACTCTTACTATTACCTCCTTCCTTTCTAAAACCTTCTTATTAGAATATAGGCCAATGCTGTTACCGCCAATCGGGAGGATCGTTATCCTAAATTTATTCAGGTGAATGACGGGAGGTACTGGTTGCATAAAATTAACGTTCTCTCCCGTCAGTTTCCGTTGATGACGCATTCGACTTAGTTTCATAACCGCCCCTACAAGTTACATTATTTATGTGTATCTTGATTTCATATCCGCAACTTTTCTGCCCAAACGATAAATAATTTCCTCTAAGTCAGAATGTATAGCCCAATCAGTATCGTTGTATTCTGAGTAACAAAGCTTCTTATAATGTTCTAAAGCTATTTCCAAATAAACCAGTACCATGTCGATTTGATCATCATCATAACAATCATCAATTGAAAAACTTTCTATTAACCTGTCAATTAATTTGATTAATGTATTATTAGAGCTTATATAAAATTTTGAACGGTTAAATCTTTTCTTTGCTGCTTTTTTCATTGCCCTATATTCAATACATCTTTCATCATTCTTCATATATTCCTTAAACTCTTTCAAAGTAGTAACTTTTGGGCCTGACTCGTTTACCTCATAATCTACATTGCTCTGCTTATTGCTAACATTTCTATTCATTTTGTCCTCCTTTTATAGTTGGTGTATTTTAATTATTCTTCTAGTATTCGCTGGTGCTGTGCATCAATCTGCTTGAGATGAATGAATCAATATCTTCCGGCCTGTAAAACACTCCCCCTCCCATCTTTATGAAAGGGAATCCGTCGCCTTTCCATCGTGCATTTCGTAACCATGACAGTGAAACATTGTATATTTCGCTGACCTGTGTTTCTTTTAATAATTTTGGTACGCCATTAGTTATGCATAAGTTTATCCTTTCGTTTGTAGGGTGGAATTTCTCTCTTTTCATGCTGCCACCAGCAATTCACCTTTATAGCCATAATTATCAAATACGAGTTCATCAAGACGACAGAGGATTTCTTCTACATCGCATATTGAATCATCGTAATTTTTTGCATCACATGGATGCTTGTCCTTCATATTTTCCAACATTTGTTGAACTGCCATTAGTAGATCGCATGATTTATTAGCTATTTGCATCTGGCTACCTTCAAATTGGTACTCGATCAACTTGTGAATTGCTAAAATGAATACATTGTCAGTGCGGAAACGTTCTTTATCGTCCTCCAGACTTTTTCTAATGTTTTTCATCTTCCTTTCAAATTTCTGTTTCATTTTTTCTGCCATTGTGACCTCCTTTTCTGGTGAATTATTTGGTGTCTTTGATTTAGTTGCCTTACTCGCCTTGCTTGATTTCTGCTTCGCTACGCTTCTCATGTTTGATCCCCTTTCTTGTTCCAGCTTTGACATTAATATCACTGCTTTTACCCTTGCTATTTAGCCTCCCTTCTTATGTAGCATAATATATAAAAACGCTACTTATGTTGTTAAAAAATTTTAGATTGTGTCAGACAGCTTCAAAATAATCTGTGATAACGCTATTGAACTTAAACGCTCATCTTCAGTTGCATT
>CAIPJU010000544.1 GCA_903865465.1 uncultured Bacteroidota bacterium | reverse complement strand
TTACCTTTGTGGCCCTTGTACTATCGATAGTGTTCCCCTTAAATTTTATATAAACATGAAGAATTTTCTAAAATACACACTTGCAACAATAACAGGAATAATAATTGCTTCTATCCTGTTCTTTGTAGTAATGATAGCCAGTCTGAGCGCCCTGG
This sequence comes from uncultured Bacteroidota bacterium, assembly GCA_903865465.1. GTDB lineage: Bacteria > Bacteroidota > Bacteroidia > Bacteroidales > VadinHA17 > LD21. The sequence goes on along the minus strand of CAIPJU010000544.1, from coordinate 6,441 downwards.
TTTCAACGGGCGAAAAGCCGGTAACAATTACCGAGAAGTCAGTACTTGTTCTCAAGGCAGGTGTTGAGATCCCCGACAGGGGCAATCAAAATCCGCTTGCAGGAATCGACATACTGAACTTATCACTTGCCTCTGCACCCGGGTTAAATGAGATCCTTCATAATCTGCAAAAAGCTACAGCTGACCCTAAAATAAAAGGAATACTCATTGAGAACGGACTGGCTTCTTCAGGCTGGGCTACTTCGGGCGAAATTCGTGATGCACTTCTTAAATTCAAAAAGCACGGGAAATTCATAATAGCATATTCCGACCTTGTCCTTACTCAGCAGGCTTATTATCTTTCAACCGCTGCAGACAAAATATTTATCCAGCCCGGCACTACAGTCGATTTCAAAGGCCTGCACGGAGAGATAATGTTCTATAAAAAAGCCCTCGACAAGATTGGTGTTGAGGTACAGGTTACCAGGCATGGGAAATTCAAGGGAGCAGTCGAACCATTTATCCTGGACAAACTTAGTGAAGAGAACAAGTCACAGATTAACGACTACATGGGTTCAATTTGGAAGCATGTCGTTTCTGAAATTTCAGCTTCCAGAAACATACCCGAAGATAAACTAAACCTTTATGCCGATAACCTTACCGGAAACATAGATTCAGAAGCACTTAAAAACAAACTCATCGACGGACTAATTTATCGCGACCAGCTTATTGATACTCTTAAATCGCTTTCAGGAATAAGCAGTGATAAGGATCTTAATCTTGTTTCCATGACCAAATACAGCAAAGTGGCAGAAACAGGGCAAAAAGCATTTTCCGATAACAAAATAGCTGTCATTTATGCTTCGGGTTCTATTGTTGCAGGGAAGGGAAGTGATGATAATATCGGAGGCAATAATTATGCAGAAGTTATCAGGAAAGTGAGGCTCGATTCCTCAGTTAAAGCTATTGTTCTGAGAGTAAACTCCCCCGGAGGCACGGCAATTGCTGCCGATTTGATGTGGCGTGAACTCGAACTGGCTTCAAAAGTGAAACCTGTTGTTGTATCAATGGGCAATTATGCTGCCTCAGGCGGATATTTTATTTCAGCCCCGGCCAAAAGAATCTATGCTGATCCTGCGACTATTTCAGGTTCAATAGGTGTCTTCGGACTCCTGCCCAATGCCGGAAAGCTTATGGGCGAAAAACTTGGTCTCACCACTGAGATTGTCAGCACAAACAAAAACTCTGACTTTCCTTCTATATCGAGACCAATGACCAGTTATGAAAAAGAGATCATGCAAACAAGCATTGAAAATACATATAAGGACTTTGTTAATAAAGTTGCTGAAGGCCGTAATATGCGATCCGGTGCTGTCGACAGCATTGGCCAGGGCAGAGTCTGGAGCGGAACAAGCGCCATCGGAATCGGGCTTGTCGATTCTTTGGGAGGCCTTAATGATGCAATAAAAGGAGCCGCAACACTCGCAGGTATTAAGAGCTGGAGGCTAAGGGAACTGCCTGAGATAGAAGATCCCTATATGCGCATTCTTTCACAGCTGGGTGGAGAACTAAAAATGAGTCTGCTAAAGAATGAGCTTGGCGAATCAGTAAGGTTCTACAATATTTTAAAGGAGATAAACGAGCTGTCAGGTATTCAGGCACGGCTGCCATACCTGCTTGATGTCAGGTAAATTATGGAGAAACACAGAAATATCCTCTATTGGCCTCTTTCAGTTATTTACGGAACCATTACCGGTTTAAGGAATTTCTTTTATAATTCAGGTATATTCAAATCGATAGAATTCCGAATCCCGGTTATATGCGTAGGAAATATTACAGTTGGTGGCACTGGAAAAACCCCTCATACCGAATACCTTGCCGGCATCCTTAGTGAACATTTCAAAGTAGCTACACTGAGCAGGGGGTACAAGCGGAAAACACACGGCTTCCTTATTGCCAATCCATCATCAGGAGTAAATGATATCGGGGACGAACCAAAACAGATCTCCCTTAAATTCTCCAGTGTTTTAGTCGCCGTCGACAATAACCGTGTTGAAGGGGTGAAAAAAATAATAGCATCTAACAACGGGACTGAGGTTATCATTCTCGATGATGGATTTCAGCATCGCAAAATAAAACCGGGATTCTCAATCCTGCTCACCGACTTCGAAAGGCTTATGATAAGGGACCATATGCTTCCCTATGGCAACCTCCGTGAAGGAATCCACAATATGAGGCGGGCCGATATTATAATAATTACAAAAACACCCGATAATATCACTCCTATGCAAAGGAGGCTTATCGTCAAAGAGGTAAACAAAGCCCCATATCAGAATCTCTACTTCACCTCATTTGTATATAAAACACCAAAAGCTATTTTTAAAGATCTTGGTATTGAGAGAGCCTTTCCTGCAAAAATTGAGAAAGAGACCAGCGGAGCCATACTCGTAACAGGGATAGCGAACCCACTTCCCCTAAAAGAGAAAATCGGGGATATTTTTGAAGAATTGACCCATCTTACTTTCCCCGACCATTACAATTTCAGGGAAAAGGATATAAATACAATCTCAGAAGCATTTAATAATCTGAAATCACCGTTTAAATATATTATTACCACTGAAAAGGATGCAGTAAGGCTGAGAGAATTCACTAATATTGCAGACCCTGTCAGGTCGGCCCTGTACTATATGCCAATAGCGATCTCATTTCAAAACTCTGATAAAGAAGAATTTGACAACATTATTATAAATTATGTTAGAAAAAATAAAGGAATCAACAGAATTCCTAAGGTCAAGGGGAATCATTGACCCTGTTGCAGGTATTATTCTGGGAACAGGTCTTGGCGGACTTACGGCTAAAATTGAAAATGCCATTGAGATAGACTACAGGGATATTCCCCACTTCCCTGTTGCCACAGTCGAAGGGCATGCCGGAAAACTTATATATGGCGATTTTGGAAACAGAAAAATAGTTGCCATGAAGGGGCGATTCCATTACTATGAGGGTTTTATAGCTGAGCAGGTAACTTTGCCTGTACGTGTTCTGAAATACCTGGGAATCAAATCACTTTTTCTTTCAAATGCTGCAGGTGGCGTCAACCCTGACTTCAGGATTGGAGATATCATGATAATTACCGATCATATTAACCTTCTTCCAAATCCGCTTATTGGCCACAATGATGACAGAATCGGAGCCAGGTTCCCCGACATGAGTGAAGCCTATGACAAAATTCTGATTGATAAGGCGGTAGAAATAGCTCAAAAACACAACATCCGGGTGTTGAAGGGAGTTTATCTCTCAACTACCGGCCCGACCTTCGAAACCCCTGCAGAATATAAATATTTCCGTACCATAGGCGCCGATTCAGTAGGCATGTCGACCACACCCGAGGTTATTACAGCCAGGCACATGAAGTTGCCATGCTTCGCAGTAAGCGTCATTACAGATCTTGGAGTGGAGGGTAAGATTGAATATACTACTCACGAATCGGTACAGATCGAAGCTGCAAAAACCGAATCGAGGATGACAACCATTATGACGGATTTAATTGCTACTGTCTGATTTTTAACATTCTCCAATCAGGTTTATCTTCTTATTACAGTACAGACCCTCTTCCAATGTTTTGTTTTACCTTTATCATCATAAAGGTTTATCAAAAGAACATAAATTCCGGTATTCACAGCCGATCCGTCATCGGCAGTAGCATCCCATAATAATCTGGCCTCATTACCTGCCAGAAGATTAGAAGCTATCTTTTTTACCGGGCTGCCGGTTTCGTCAAATACCAGAGCAGTGACTATGTTACCATCGCCTTCAAGTTTAAGTCCTATCTCAAGGAAATCTTCGTTCCCATCCCCGTCAGGCGTTATTTTAGACGATGAGAAAACCACCATGTCGGAAGTTTCCGGAAATTCTGAATAAACAGAATTCTGCGCTCCGGGGGTGCCCCAACCTGAACTCTCCGATGCAGAGTGCCAGTTTACGGCATCGCCTGAGCTACCTGAAGGAAAACTCTTCTCAAGCGAAACCCCTTCGAATGATGAAAGCAGCGAATATTGCATCTTCTCATCATATCTAACCTGGTCAATTACATCTAACTCCTTGTTATATAAAATAATATGTCCCTTATCATCAGACATTGAAGGCAGAGACGCCATATTAAACAACGATTTAGGCTCTGATGAAAAATACCGGTCAGTAATTTTTTTCTTTTCAGTTGTAATGGCATAATAGGTTCCGGGCAGGAAACAACGCCTGACGGCCGATGCGGTAACCAGTGAAGAAGTATCGCCAGTCTGATCATTCACACTTACAAGCTGAAGTCTTGAAACATCGACAATCCTGTCAGAGCTGTTATATAATTCAAGATAATCTGCATCTCCCGGCAAAGGATTGAATAAAAGCTCATTGAACAGAATATCACCTGTACGTGAAGATTCTGCTAATCCAAAATTAAATGCACCATTCTGTCCAGCATTTCCTGCAAAATCTTTTATACCCTCAGAAAGTTCTGCTTTATAAATTCTGTGATGTTCAAGATAATCAGCCAAAGAAACAATGAATTTACACATCAGCTTGTCTGCAATATTAACAGAAGTAATTGGCTTCCCGTCAATTTTCAGGTTCTTTTTTAAAGCGGTCGTATCAAAGACCGGTTCGGAGAAAGTTAACACAACATTTAAGCTGTCGTTTGGAAAGACATTCTCAATTCCATAGAAATAAGTATCCTTGTTACCGGCCATGACTGAATTCGCTGATCCCGGCGTTCCACCATTCCTCGACGTGGAGGCAGTCCAATTACCATCGTAATAAAACGGGAATCCGGGATCCTTCATCTCAAGCGACCATCCTCCCTCCGACTTCAGCTCATTGCCATACCATTTCGATGAATACTCAAGGCCGTGGATGAGGTTGGCAGAACTGTCGTCAAGAGAAACAATGCTTCCTCCTATTGCCAGATAAGGAAATGATTTCAGGCCAATGGTTCTTCCATAGACTGAGAATAGAGATGTGTCGTATAAAGAGCACAATATCATGTATTCAGAAGGATGTATTACTGCATCAGGCAAAGCAGCTGACGACTCTCCTGCTGACAGTTTCCACTTTCCAAGATTAAAAGGGAATGTACTTCGGTTGAATATCTCTACATACTGTTTCTGGGGTAAGGAAACCTGAGGGCTCGGGTCAGCCATTATTTCAGATATGATGACATCACCTGCTTCGGGCCATGATGGCACAAAGCGAACTTTTACATTTTCAGCACAATTACCCGACTTATCGCACAAAGAACTAATACTTAACCCATATGATTTCTTATTTTCAAAAGTACCGGAGAAGCTGATCCTGAAACTCCTTCCTGTCAGAGAAGTCACAAGCTGAAGCAGATTTTGCTCACTCTCAAGAGAGAAGTTGGCAGGCCTGGTAGATTGATCTGAAGGCTCCTCATTGAGCAGGATATCAACACTGTTTCTTCCTGAAACCACACATTCCAATAATTGAGGAGGCACAGTGTCAACCCGGAATGTCCCATTTATTTTAAGGTCATCGAACCACAAAAGGCGGTCGCGGGTTGAAGTGTACATATACCTGAGTCCAAAGCACAAAGGAGTAAATAATTCCTTGTCAGATCCCGATGCAGTAGAGATGAGATTTCCGCTCAGACCATAAACACGAACCGACCATACTCCGTCAATGGTTCTCAGAACATCTAATCTGACCGGCAAATCCGGGCCGACATCATTCTGCCAGTTAAGCCCGCAAGTGACAACATTAATTAATGAGCCCTCCTTAAGCTTCACAAGTCTCAGAGTGTCATCAGACCCTGACAGATTGACTCCCAGAGCAAATCCGTTTATCTTCTTTATGTCAGCCATACCGGAAGGACCGGCGTCAGACATCAGGAATACCGACCAGTTGTTAGCCGACGAAGGGTCATAACCATATTTCAGGACGAATGACCAGGAAGCATCACCCTCACCGGGATAAAATCCTCCCAGCGGAAGTGCTATGCAGTCGGTCCCGGCATCCGGATTGTCATAGACATGATGCAGGGAATAGATTCCTGAAAGGCTCCCTGTAGTATCGGCTTTCCACCTCTCTTCGGTCCCTGCAATCCAGCCTGATAAGGATCCCTGCTCAAAATCAAATACGATCTGAGCAAATACCGGATAAGGTATTAACAATACCAACAAAATTACTTTTTTCATGCAGCGCGACGAATTGAAAAAAACGCTAATTTTGACCGCTTTTTCCTATAGTAAATTTAAAATACTTCAATGGAAAAAACAAAAAATATTTTATAACTCATTGATAAAAAATGAAAGTAGCAGTCGTCGGTGCAACAGGCATGGTAGGTCAGGTGATGATAAAAGTTCTTGAAGAAAGGGACTTTCCGGTTACTGAACTATTACCAGCAGCCTCTGAAAAATCAATTGGAAAAGTTATTCAATTCAACGGGACCCC
>CAIPJU010000543.1 GCA_903865465.1 uncultured Bacteroidota bacterium | reverse complement strand
TGTTCACGCATGGCAACTGCCATCTTTTCCATTAACCTGATAGATCTTTCGGTCAATTTATCCCAATTATGCCACAGGAAGTCAAGCATTATGAGTTTTTCACTTACAGAAACTTTCCAATTAGCCAAACAATTAGTGTTGAGAATTACATCTGCGATCCAACCCCAATGTTCCTCATAGTTAAGGTCAAAATCCGCCACACGACAACGGGAGCGAATAGCGTTTTTATGAGCCAGAATTACCGACTTTGTCTGACCCTTTTCCCGGGCAATCCTTACATCATCATCGATAGGAAGCTTAAAATTTGAGGTAAAGACAAATACCATGTTGTCTGTCGGAACTGAAAATCCCATCCTGCCCTTTCCCTGAAAATGCAAAATTGCTTCTTGTTGAATATTGGAAAGATTACTCCATTGGCTTGATAAGGATTTTTCATAGGTAAAGACTCTGTCTCCGTCTAGCACATTTTTCATTGTATTACAGTTTACCTCAGTTTTGAAAATTTCATCACAATCATCAACGAATATTACTATGGACTCTTTCTGTGGGTTAAGGTAATTTATCACTGCCAGTTGTATACCAAAAGCAAACATGGAAACATTTCCCGAGACAAGAATGTAACGTGTATTCATAATCTGAAGATGGGTTTTGACCGTAAAAGTCTTTCCCAGACCCGGAGGTGAAAAGAAGTAGGTATGACGAAACTTATCTCCCTCTTTTGCGAGGGAGATGTTATCAACCAACTGTATCATTCTTTCCCGATGAAGTTTTCCTTTTTCAAGGGCTTCTCTCTGGCTTATACCCAAACGATTGGGCGAAAATGAATGTTTTTTCATATTATAATGGCTGTTAAAGACTGCCTGTCTGTTAATTATTAATTTATTATGCAGCTGTTTTTGTGAATTCTTCCTGATCCCGGTTGAGATCAGGGTAGATCATTTTATTTATCGAATCAAGCTCATCCCTGTCGAAATTCTCATTCCCTTTGAGAAGCATTTCACATCCGATATCAAAATATTCCTTTGATAGTTCTGTTGACAGGTAGCGCCGGTTAAGTTCAAGTGCAACTTTGCCAACAACATTTGAGCCGCCAAAGGGGTCGCATACAAGATCACCTTCATCAGTGAGCATAAGAATAAGTGTTACGGGAAGCATAGGACTCATAGGAGCAGGATGACCAACCTCGCTAATTTTAAAGATGTCGTGATTCTTTCCGACTGAGGTAATAATTATGTTTTCAATCTCCTGTTCTCTCAGATGGGACTGAAGCTTACCGTAGTTCTTGATAATGGATTTCCGCTTTTTTGACTGAGTTCCTGTGCTTGATACATCCCGAACGCCTGCAGACATCTTAGGCATCTTTCCTTCAACAGGAAAAGTAAGAAGTTTATATTTGGACTTTTGTGGATCGACCACAAACCATAGAAGATATTCTATGGAGTTAACAGGTCGTTTCACATCCTCCCCTTGTGGGCGAGGGTTCTTTTTTGACCAAATAAGGGTTTCCTTGTAAACCAGTGACGTTTCCCTGGAGATATAATCTCTGATAAGGAATGGAATACCTTGTCCAACACCGTCTTTGTATGTCTCACCAATATTAATAATGACATTAGAGGTTTCGTTCAGAGTTGGAGTAAGTTGACGGAAAATGGCAGCAATATTATGACCATATTCCTCCTTCGTGCTTTCCTGTCCAAGTTGTCTTGCCTGCCCAACCTTGTAATTTCGTAAGTCCCAGTATGGGATTGAGGTAATAACCAAGTTAACCTTCTTACCGAATTCAGGCAACTCTGCGAGCTTAGCGCAATCCATGTTATATGAATTACATTTCTCCGGTATAACAAAGGTGTGTTCATGCTTTTTGTCAAGAACGGATCTCTGTTCTATGAGCCTGTTTACTTCACCAACTGTATATTTCCCTAAAAAAAGTGCCGCTGTAAACCCATAACCATTCTCCAGGTCAACCTTCATTTTTTTAGTCAGGTACTCATAACAGGTATCAACCTTCCAGTTCTTATCGATGACTCCTTTGGAGAGAATGTCCCCTTCGAGGTCATTGTTAATGATGTATTCAAGTTTGTTTTGGATAACATCATTTTTCCATTTCCCGTTTATTGACCCGGCGATCCGTTTTGATCGTTCGTAGGGTTCATCTTCACTAATTCTCTGTCCCTGACGCTTTGGGTACTTTTTAAATACTTCACGAATTTCTCTTAGTTGGTCTGCGGTGGTCTTCTTTCGGTATTTATTGAGAATTATCCGCTTATGAATATCGGGTTTCCCCTCAATTACGATGGCCATGACTGTATTACCTCCTGCCGCCTTAATTGCATCAACCATTTGATATCCATTAACAAGTACTAAGTCCTCCGAAATGTGGATAGGTGTCTGTTGTCCATCTGTTTTATAGCTTTCAATGAGATATTCAAGTGATTGTGCCTCATATAGTGTTCTGAATTCCGCAATCTCCTTGAGATCCGGAATATTAACCATGACTAAATTTTTCATTTTATTTCTTTTTTATATGGTTGTTCATATATTATGCCTTACCTGATTAGTAAAAAAATATTGTTCGTATAGTGTCACTTGCTGTGACATTTGTTAAAATAGTTGTCAATAGTTGTGGTTGGTCTATATTTCTCTGATTAATCACATCTATTCTTGGTAGATTATTTCTATTGTTTCAAAATGTCAAAGAACGATTCCTACTTTTTGGTAAATCCGGATCCTGACTTTACCCAATTTCAGAGCATACGAGAACCTTTCGAAGATTTACATCC
>CAIPJU010000542.1 GCA_903865465.1 uncultured Bacteroidota bacterium | reverse complement strand
CCAAAAACAAGAAAGTCGGCCGACTTTAATTGTTCAATACTGATTCTTTCAACTTCTTCTCCCCAAATAACTTCGTGAAAAGATAGGTCCCAGTTTTTGTCTCCTTCAAAATAACCATCAAGCGTGATGATGTTCCACATTATTAGTTTTCTCATAGTATTTAACCTTTTTTAGAAGAAAACAATTTACTCAAGAGTTTGTTAAATGGCTGTCTACCTTTAAGTCAGCGTGAGAAAATTAAGCTTGCTAAAAGTTGTCCTGTCACGATGAAACCATATTAGGTATGAGTCCCTTATTTACCAGGTTGTTTTGCCAGTCCTATGAAAATTCTTTTTGGTCCGAGGATGTAGCAAAGACCATTCGATTATCCGTACTGAACCTCTTCCCACGCCAGCCTGCTTTGTACAATCGTGCCATCAGCGGCTGGCATTATAATTTCTCTGTATATTCTTTCCACTCATGAAGTAATTCTGATACGCTTGTGTTCAAAGTCAGGAGTATTTCAGTCGTTAATATAAATTCCGTCACCTTTACCCACCCATAAATGCTTGTCCGGTGATTGTGTGATAGTTGATATTCCAATTTCTTTCGAATTGTACTTTATTAAGCCTTGGCTGTAGGTTGAAATCCATGCAATCCCTTTGCTGTCAAAGGCGATAGATTCTATCTGGTAAGCCCCGAGTATTTTATGATAGAAACTGGTGTTTACAATTCTTCCAGTGTCGTTGGGTTTCTAGCAAGAAAATGCCGTTAGTATAACAAGAATTATAACTGTTATTTTATTCATATTTTTTTTGTGTAGAACTATAAAAATTAAATATATTCTTTTTAAGCAACAGTTGGAGAAATTACATGAAAGGTTTGCAGTCCAAACTTTCCGGTCATCCTGGTATATTGCCCTGAAGTTGTCCCGGCATGCAAGACAGCATCCCTATAAATTTTGGGACAGGTGGGGAAATCTCCGCAGTCCCTGTTTTACATGAATGGGAAACATCCGATAGGTTGGTGTCATTATGAATCTGTTAGGAGGAAACAAAAATCGTGACGACCTGTTTCGCACGGCGAGAAACTTTTCGCAAATACCGGACTGATATGCTCCCAAATAAAGTTGGGGTATGTCATTTTATTTGAAGCATTTACTAATTTGAGGTTAATGATTCCCGATACTCAATATTTGTTAATGATAATACTTCATTACAAACATCTTCAGGAGTTTTGTCTTTTACAAAAACCGTATGTTTTGCCAACTTGAAATTTGACTCATCGAAAACTAAATATTTAATCAGTTCTCTTTGGATTGGTGTAATGTTCCGACGTTTCTCTATAAATTTTAATGACTCCTCCTTGTCAGCGCAAGGATATAGCAGGACAACATTTTCGTAAGGACTCAAAGCATTATTAATGCGATTGATTTCGAACTCAAATCCAGATGCATTGTTCCCACCACCAAAATCAAATATACAATCCCGGTGATCTGCAAGTATTCTTTCAATGGAATATGCATCAAAAATTTTCCCGTATTGATATATGGCCATTATCCCGGCTTTTTCAAGAAGTTCTTTCATATGCTCCTTGTCATATCCAATTTCTTTGTAATAGTCAAATCGCAGATCATCCAATGAAATAATGGGTTTGTTCAGCTTTTCCGAAAGCAGTTTTGCTGTTGTTGTTTTCCCAACTGCAACGGGACCTATTAGAATTATCTCTTTCAATTCTTATCTTGATGTGGCTGATGCGTGAAATTTGTCCATGTGAGGAATCCTTGTAGCCGGAAAGAAGGTAATTAATCTTCCAATAATATTGCTGGCATCTTTCTTAAAATCCCATTGCTTTTTTTATAACTTCCATTTCTTCTTCTGAAGTCATCATTTTTAATAATTCAAATGCAACCTTCGGAGCTGTCTCAGGACAATAAGAGGTAATAATATTACCATCAACTACAATTGGCTCATTCACAACATTCACTTCAAATTCTTCCAGTTTTTTTTGCCAAAATCCTTTTTTTAGGTGGTAAGTAGTTGCTCTGCGATTCTTAAGAACTCCACTTCTTCCTAAGGGCAGGGCCGCAGAACAAATTGTCGCAATGATTTTACCTTTTGCATTAAACTCCCTAATTAATTTTAAAAAGCTTTCGTCATAGGCTTCTTCATAAAAACCAAATTCCCCAAATCCGCCAGGTATTGCTAAGGCGTCATAATCGTCAACGTTTATTTCTCCAATGGTTTTATCTACCATTACAGGTACATTAAAAGTGCTTATAACTATATCAGTAAAACCACAGGTTTCAACGAACAAATTATGTCCATAATCATTTCTGGCCCAACCAAGAACATCTATAAAAACACTAAATTCCATGGTTTCAAATCCTTTTGCCAGGAACACTAATACTTTCTTATCTTGCATAACCTCAAAATTCTTAACTTGTTTAAATTCCTATTAGTTATGCTTTTTTCGCCTTATTATATGATATGAACTCATCAGCATGTTTTATGATCGCATGTTGTAT
>CAIPJU010000541.1 GCA_903865465.1 uncultured Bacteroidota bacterium | reverse complement strand
CGCAGCAGACCTCTTCTTATGAGTTCACCCTTTAGACCTTCTTCTTTTAAAACACGAAAGATAGCTGAAGTTAAATCTGAGGGCTTGAAGGGATCGGTAAGGAGTGCAGCATCGCCGGCTACTTCAGGCATAGACGATGTGTTTGAAGTTATTACAGGAACTCCGCAGGCCATTGCTTCAAGCATTGGTATCCCAAAGCTTTCACGTATTGAAGGATAGAGGAACAGTTCGCTCTTACTATAAATGGCCGGGAGATCGGTATTGGTTATATAACCCGTAAGCACGATCCGGTTGATGAGTCCAGGATCGCCAATTTCAGCAAGGAGTTTTTCAAGTTCACTGCGTTCAAAATCAAGCATTACAAGGTATTTGTCACTTCCGCTCTCTTTAATGAATCTGGAAAAGGCAGTAAGGGTTCCCTTGGTATTCTTCTTTGGATCAGTATTCCCAAGAAAAAAGAAATAATTGTCAGGAAGGTTGTACTTCCGGGTTACACCGGTCAGCACTTCCTTGTCGGTCACAGGTTTGAAATGGTCGCTTACACCATTGTATACCGCGGTTAACCGTGGATCATTTTCCATTTTAAAGAAAGATCCTATTCTTTTTTTCTCGAATTCAGAAACTGTAATTATCTTTCGGGTCTTCCTTAGTACCCCAGGAACCACAACTTTTCTGTAGGCATTTCCAAACTTCTGGTAACTGGTGCCGCTTTCTGTAAGAATTTTCATGAAGCTGCTTTCCATATAAATAATATCGTGGAGAGTAATTATGCCAGGAAGTCTTGAAAAGAGCGGTGCCGTATTGCTTGTGCAGTGGAGAATGTCGCATCTGAACCGGCGAGCAGCGAGAGGCAGGGCTACCTGTTCCCAGAAGGGATAGAAACCTCCTTCAAGCTCAATGATATGAAAGTTTTCCGACTTGGTTATTACACCACTATCCTCATCGGGATTAACAAAGATAAAATACTCATTTTCTTTATCGATAGCTTTCAGGTTGCGTATAAGTTCCAGCGCAACCATGTCCATCCCATGTTTTTTTTTCCTGAATATTCTTTGTGCCTCTATGCCTATTTTCATCCTGTTATGATTTTAATTTAATTGGCTGGACTTTAACTGCTCATATCCATCATACCCGATACTATTCTGCATGCAGTGAATTACATTCCTCTTTAATTTCGACCTTCATTGAAGGCTTCTTCTTTTCTTCTGGTAAATTATTTTATTTAATAAGCAATTTTTTGATCTTACCGTATACCACAACCTCAAGCAGGTAGGAAAAGATCAACATTACAATGATATAAAGAGTATACTCAATTACCTTGTTATTCAAGAATCTCAGATAGCTTGCTTCAATAACAAGATAGTGATGCGATATATAAATTACATAGGAGATTGGCGCCAGGAATCTGAACCACCCGAAAATAATATCGAAACCAAACCATTTCAGATTTTTCCAGATTATCGCACCGAACATGACGATGATGGCAAAAATGAAATGCCTTAGTTCTACAAAGGGATAAGCAACGAGAGGGAAGGTGTACTTTTTAGCCTCAGACAGATGAAGAAAATAGTTTAATCCCAGAATTGCAATAATGGATAACATTACTCCGGCATAGGGAAGGATCGATTTTATTGTGTACTGACCTCCGCTAAGGTAGGTCTCGGCAAATCTTACTCCAATCCACCAGATTGCGAAATACATTACGAGACGGTTAATGATAAATGGATAAACCACATATGTAACTGCTGCAGTTATCGTAATAATATTCACCCAACGGTTAATTTTTTCAGTTTTTACCTTCGTGGCAAAAACAAAAAAGAGCATGTAGAACCACCATTCATATGAAAGTGACCATAAAACACCATTTCCCATATAAGCTGCCGCAATAACGTTGGGCTTTTGGGAAATGACATCCTGAAGCATAAACAGATTGCCGACAAGATATTTCCATTCAGGATCTGCTAATCTTCCCTCACTTTGG
>CAIPJU010000540.1 GCA_903865465.1 uncultured Bacteroidota bacterium | reverse complement strand
CTTCTTTATTTCCGGCATAACATTTGTATTTACTAAATTAATGAGTCAATCCCCGGCCGTAACAGGCTATGCTTTGTGACTAAATTAAACAAGCACCTAAAAACAGAGATTATGAAAACTAATTCAGTTGGATACTGGGAAGACAAAAAGGTAAAACTACTTAAGAAATATAAAAATCTTTCTGAAAGGGATTTATCCTTTGTTGAAGGCAAGGAGAGGGAGATGATGGAAATACTGGGATATAAACTGGGAAAATCGAAACTTGAACTGCTGGATATCATAGTATCACTTTAAAAGGGATATTTCCTATCCGATTTTTTTTAATCTTTACATGAATAATCAATGTCAGAAAATGGCCGGAAACAATCGTCTTTCATCAATTGATATCATGCGGGGATTAACACTCGTATTAATGCTGTTCGTAAACGATCTTTATATGCCGGGAGTACCATCATGGCTGGGGCATATGGCTGCCAATTTCGACGGGATGGGTCTCGCCGACTGGGTCTTCCCCGGTTTCCTCTTCATGGTGGGGATGGCAGTACCTTTTTCTATTTCCAAAAGAATTGCTAATGGTGATGATACCAGGAGTATTTCAAAACACATTATTACACGATCTGTCAGCCTTGTAATCATCGGAGTACTCATGCTGAATACAGGAAGAGTAGACCCAGAATTAACAGGCATAAGCAAAAACCTCTGGTCGCTCCTAATGTATGCAGCTGTTTTTCTTGTGTGGAACAGATATCCTGAGAAAGAAAATAACTACTACACAATCACCGGACTAAAGTTGCTGGGAATTGCTTTACTGGCCGGACTGGTGCTAAAATTCCGATCAGGAGAGGCAGCCAACGGCGGATCACTTATAACAAGCTGGTGGGGAATACTGGGACTTATCGGCTGGGGATATCTTGTATCGGCTTTTATATATCTTGCCATTAAAGATAAAATTCTCAACACCTCCATTGCTTTCCTCTTCTTCCTGGCGCTCAATATTTTTTCTAAACTTAACCTTCTGACTTCTCTAAATCCTGCAAAACCTTTTATTGGGGTTATCCTCGAAGGAAATGTGCCGATGATAGTTATCGCAGGAATAATTACATCCCTTATTATCAGGAAATACCAGGCAGAGAAACTCAGAACGAGTATCATAGTAATTTCCTCAATCGGAATTTTAAGCATACTCTCGGGATTCCTTCTGAGACATTGGTTTATAATCTCAAAGATCCAGGCGACACCAAGCTGGGGAATGATCTGCAATGGGATCAGCATGCTTCTTTTTGTATTCCTCTACTGGCTTACAGATATACAAAAGCTGGTAAAATGGGCAACATTTTTCAGACCAGCCGGAGAGAACTCTCTTACTACCTACCTTGCGCCCGACATTCTTTATCATCTCATCTGGATGACAGGAGTACCGATTCTTATTTACAAAAATTCAGGCATGCCAATTATAGTAATCGCAGGCTCAATTGTATGGGCTTTGCTGATGGTTGGTCTTACTGCTCTGCTCGTCAGGTTAAATATTAAGCTCAGGCTTTAGAATTACCTATTCAGAATTGCATTGAGATAATTAGAACAACTCCGCCAAAGTAAATGTCAAGGGGTCATTTACTCATTGAAAATGGATATGAATTTTCGCCAGTGGCTCTCTTCTTATTCGGCTCAGATCCCATATTAAAGTATAGCCTCCCTCCTTTTGTAAGTTCCTCATGCGAAAAATGGTTCCTTTCAAGCTTTTTACCGTTAAGCTGTATACTTTGCACATAAATATTCTCATTACTGTTTTTTGGAGCATCAATCACCATTTTCCTGCCATTCTCGAAATTGAGAGTTATCTTATTAAACAACGGAGAACCAATCACATACTGATTTGTTCCCGGAGTAACCGGGTAAAATCCGGCCGCTGAAAAGACATACCAGGCAGAGGTCTGTCCATTGTCTTCATCGCCGCAATAGCCATCGGGAGTGTAGTTATAAAGCTTATTAAGTACCTCGCGTGAATGGTATTGAGCCTTCCATGGTTCACCGGCATAATTGTACAGGTAAATCATATGCTGAATTGGCTGGTTGCCGTGAGCATAATTTCCCATTCCTGATATCTGCATCTCCCTTATCTCATGTATCACCTGGCCATAATATGAGTAATCGAAAACCGGGGGAACCTGGAAAACCGAATCGAGTTTGGCAATGAAATTTTCCTTCCCTCCCATCAGGCTGACAAGGCCGTTGATATCCTGAAAAACGCTCCAGGTATAGTGCCAGCTGTTACCCTCTGTAAAGGCATCACCCCATTTATAAGGGCTGAAAGGCGACTGGAAGGTACCGTCCAGATTGCGGCCGCGCATCAGTTTCCTTCCACTGTCGAACACATTCTTGTAATTCATCGCTCTCTGAGCATAAAGATCTATCTCTTCTTTAGGTTTATTCAGAGCAGTTGCAAGCTTTGAAATACAGAAATCAGCATAGGCATACTCAAGGGTCCTGGCTACATTTTCATTTATGCCTACGTTATATGGAACATATCCCAGTTTATTATAGTATTCTGCACCTGCACGTCCCACTGACGAAAGTGGTCCCTGACCTTTAGTGTTTTTAATAATAGCTTCATAAAGAGTATTAATATCATAACCCCTGATCCCTTTTAAATATGAGTCGGTAATCAGCGATGCAGAGTTTGACCCTATCATACAGTCGCGGTGGCCAGGACTAGCCCACTCGGGAAGCCAGCCACTCTCCTTGTAAGTATTTACCAGGCCCTCCATTATTTTGGAATTGATGTCGGGGTACATGAGTGTTGTAAAGGGGAACAGAGCCCTGAAAGTATCCCAGAATCCGTTGTCGGTGAACATATAACCGGGAAGAACCTCTCCGTTATAGGGGCTGTAATGAACAACTTCATTTTTAGCATTCAACTCATAAAAGCCTCTTGGGAAAAGGATCATCCTGTAAAGACATGAGTAGAATGTTCTTTGCTGATCAGAGCTTCCCCCTTCAACTTCAATTCTTCCCAACTGATGGTTCCAGGCCGCTTTGGCTTCACTTTTCACCTTTTCGAAATCCTTACTTCCAATTTCTCTGTCGAGGTTAAGCTGAGCCTGTTCAGGACTAATAAATGAAGAGGCGACTTTCACGCATATTTGTTCACCTTTTTTTGTTCTGAAGCCAAGGATTGCTCCTGAGTGGTTTCCCTCCTGTGCAAGAATGTTTATGCTGATTGTATCTCCATGCCAGGTATCTGATGAAACGAAATCCTTATCAAAAACAGCAACAAAATAGTTATGAAAATTCGAGGGAACACCTCCGCTGTTATTTCTGCAATAACCGATTACTTTCCTTTCTGCCGGAATAATCTTCACCATCGATCCCTTGTTATAGCCATCCAGGAGAATAAAAGATGAATCGGAAGCCGGGAATGTAAACCGGAACATTGCTGCTCTTTCCGTTGGAGTTATCTCTGCAGCAACATCGTAGTCGGCAAGATAAACGCTGTAATAATAAGGCCTCGACACCTCGGCCTTATGAGAAAACCACGAGGCACGCTTTGTCTCATCCACAAGCGGTTTTCCTGTTTCAGCCATAAAGGAGAATGCTGCATAGTCGTTTATCCATGGACTCGGCTGGTGAGTCTGCTTTATTCCAACAATCTTGTTATTGTTGTAGGTATAGGCCCATCCGTTTCCCATTTTCCCGGTCTGGGGTGTCCAGAAATTCATCCCCCATGGCAGGGCAATTGCAGGATAGGTATTCCCGTTGGAGAGTTTATAATCAGAATCAGTTCCCATCAGGGGATTAACAAGGTCCGCCGGGTCATTGTCTGCCTTTTTCTCCCTGTGCTGGAGGAAGAAAACTATCAGAAGAACCACCAGAACCATTAAGGCACCATTGAATCGCCGCTTGGATGTTCCTCTGAGTAATTGCCTGAATCCCCTGTTTTCCTGATTTTCGAATTCCATGATATTTTGTTGAGTTTAGTAATTTACTGCCATTCTTATCGTAATAGTTTCTTAATCCGTGAGAATACCATCTCAGGGGTAAGTCTGTTCATGCATGCAAAATCACCGCGCCGGCAACCGCCTTTACCATAGACTGTACAAGGCCTGCATTCAAGCTCTTCGGCAGGAATGCGTACAGAATGAAAGAGGGGCTGCATCCAGGCGCCAAAGCCGGTTATGGGATCAGTTGCTCCCCATATGGAGATTACCTTAATCCCGGTAAGTGCGGCCATATGCATATTTGAAGAATCCATTGCGATCATGAGATCGAGTCTGCTCATTATTGCCAGCTCTTCATCGAGAGTAAGTTTCCCGGCAAGATTCTGTGAACCAGAAACTGCAGATTGCAGGGCTTCAAGATTCTGAATATCCTCCTTCCCTCCAAAAAACAAAAACGAAACATCGTAGTTTCCCGAGATCATACTGAGCAGGCTTTTCATATACTCTTCGGGCCAGGTCTTAAGTAGGTGCCTGGCATAGGGAGCAACTCCTATTTTCAACCTCCCCTGTACCTTCAGTAATTCTTCAGTACTCTTAAGCGAATTTTCGTCTGGTATTATCCATGGACCTGAGGAGGGTTGTACATCAAAACCGGCATTTGAAAAAACGTCACAATACCTCTGTACTGAATGTTTAATTGATGTTCGTATTTTACCCGTTATAACGGCACTTTTATCACCTCTTCCCTTGTCGATAACTGACACTTTCACTCCCGACAGAAAGAAAAATGTTCTTAGAACCTTTGACCTTAGAACATCATGAAGATCAATAACATAATTAATGTGGCCCAGCTTTCTTATATCCAAAAAAAGTTTAAAGAGACCCGAGAATCCCCCATGTCGTCCTTTAAAATCAGGAAAGAAGAGATCAACTCCTTCAGCTGACTTGAAAAAGGGTGCAAAGGCCTTGCGGGTGAGAAGAAGTATCTCAACCTCCGGATATTCTTTTCTCATTCCCTCCAATACTGGAAGAGTGAGTGCCACGTCACCCATGGCAGATGTCCTGATTACAAGAAGACGCATCTCAGTATTTTTCGTACGATTTTTCCTCGGTAAGGCCGGAGGATGTTTTTATGTTTATTTCGCGTTTTATCTCCGAGCGCCTGTCATTCCTGAAATAAACCGACCTTGCTGTTTCAACAAAATCGTCACCGAAATCCTTTTTCCTCTCAAGGTCGCGGATATGATCCTCGATATCCCACAACTCGCAATTAACATCATACAATTCCTTATAGAGAGGATCTTCGCTGCTGATGATATCCGGAGCAATGGTTATAAGTTCATCGTACTCTTTCCTGATGTTGGCCACCTTGGCGCTATCTTTAATTCTTTCGAGTTTAATCCGGACTATTGTAAGTTTATCAATAATCTCACCGTTCGATACTTCGATTTTCATATTTGCCTGTATATCTTGTCAAAATTAGCAATTTTTAATAATTGGTAATCAAAAACACAAGAGCACTCGTCTTATTAATTAAGGTAAGGATTACCGACTAAAACTTATTAATATGGATCGACATCCACGGCG
>CAIPJU010000539.1 GCA_903865465.1 uncultured Bacteroidota bacterium | reverse complement strand
CCCCATTCAAAAAAAATATTTTTTGAAGGTTAATAATAAAATGGATCAAAAGCAAAATAAATCCGTTTTTTTACACTAAAATTCGTTGTTAATTTTTTAACAATGAGCTGTTTCTGAAGCAGGGATGAAATATTTTGCTACTTTTGATTGTATTTTATCAGACAAGGCTGCTATGCTAAAAATCCCGGTTCAGATTAAGATAGGACTTTTAATGACCCTTGCGGTATTGCTGATCACGGCAGCTGGGTATTTATCATACCGGAATCTTTCTTCAGTAGTTACATCTATTCAGGGTGGTGAAAGTCCTGAAAAAAGAATGCTCAGTATCAGGGAGATATCCATGGATCTTGAGAAGGCACAGAACAGCATTCGCTTGTATACAGTTACAAATAACCAGGGCGACCTTAAGCCATACTACAGGGCAATCTCAAAAATCGACTCTAAGGTTAAAGAGCTCCGGACGGAGTGTCTTAATGATACGCTGTTGGTTTCCCAGATTGATAAGATAGGCCGCCTTATCGGCGACAATATCAGAATATGGAACAAACTCCTGTCACTAAACAGCAGTCAAAATGTGGTGGATTACCTTAACCAACTGTCTGACACGCTCAGTACAAAAGCTGAGGAGGAAGCTGCAGGTAAGAAAAATATCTTCAGGAGGATCTTTGGGAGCAATAATAAAAATAACATTAAAGAAAAGGAACTGCTTGATAACATACGTGAGCTCAGGCAGCAGGATTCATTAAAAAAAGATGCTCTCTCAAAGCGCGAAGCCCAGCTTGCTGTTACCGGAACCGAAATAAAAGTACAGTTCTACGATCTCATCAACAAAACCGAATCTGAGATTTCAGATGGGATTAAAGAGAAAGCTGAAGCAGCCGATAAACTTGCCTCCAAAACCTATTTATGGCTTGCGCTATTTATTCTCTTCGGAACTCTTCTGGCAATTGCAGTCATGTTTGTTATTGTAAGATACGTCAGGAAAACCCGTGAATCGCAGGTCGCTCTTCAGAATTCGAAGGATGAATCAGAACGACTGACCAAAATGAAGGAACTCTTCATGGCTAATATCAGTCACGAATTAAGAACTCCTGTAACTGCCATCTCTGGTTTCGCAGAGCAATTATTACTTGAAAATGTTACCGGGAGCATTGCACAAAAGATAAAAATTATAAAATCTTCATCCGATCACCTTGCAGGTGTAATAAATGAAATACTCGATTTTTCGAAGCTTCAGAATGGAAGCATGAAACTCGAACAGATTCATTTCAGGATTAAGGAATTGCCCGAAGAGGTCTGCTCAATGTTTGAAAAACAAGCACTTAATAATAATGACACTCTGGGGTTTTCAATTACGCCCGACATGCCGGATGTTTTGCTGGGTGATCCGCACAGGCTTAAGCAGATTATGATTAATCTGATTAGCAACTCCATAAAGTTTACAAAAAACGGAAGGGTTCATTGCGCACTCAGGACCAATCCGGTAAATATAAATTCTGTTGAGCTGGTACTCGAAGTTACCGATACCGGAATAGGTATAGATGAGACAAGGATTATCCACATTTTTGAGGATTTCACACAGGAGGAGTCCGGTACTTCACGTCAGTACGGGGGAACTGGCCTTGGCCTCTCAATTGTTAAAAAGCTCGTTGAACTTCAGAATGGCAGAATAGAAGCGGCAAGCAAAAAAAATTCCGGCACAAGGATAACCTGTGTTATACCTTTCAGGCTTGGCGATGCAGACAAGGTTCCTGTTGAGATATCTTCAGTACTTTCCGTTCCTGATTATGTAAAAAATCTTAATATTCTCGTTGCTGACGATAATGAATTTAACAGGCTGCTCTTTAAGACCATACTTGACAGATGGTCAGTTAATCATGCCGAAGTTTCAGATGGCGATGAGGCGATTGCAATTCTGAAAAAAAGACACTTCGACTTGCTTCTTATTGACTCCAGGATGCCGGGCACTGATGGTCTTGAAGCAACAAGAATCATTCGAAACGAACTTAGGATCAAGTCATCTGAAATGCCAATAATTTGTATCTCCGCCGCCAGTATGAGCGGGCAATTGGACAAATATATTGATGCCGGAATTAATGAATTCCTTCCAAAACCATTTACCGAAGAAAATCTACTGAGGATAATTCTGAAGGTAAAGGATGAAGGAATTATAACGTATAATAAGAGTAGAGGAAATGAAGTAAAAGCTGATCCGGCAATAAGTTCCGGAACATTAAATTTTCAGAGTCTCTATCACATTGCAGGTGATGATAAGGTTTTTGTAAAACAGATGCTTGAATCATTTCTCGGATCAACCGCAAATGGTCTGGCTGAACTTCGTACGGCCCTGTTAAATGAGGAGAAGGAAAGAGTGGCAGATATTGCACATAAGCTTCTTCCACCCTGCCGGCACACCGGAGCGATGAAACTTACCGAACTATTGATGAATATTGAGAAAAATGCCAATGACAGTTTTAATGCGATGGCTGTTGAAAAAATGGCCGGGGAAGCAATTACCGAATTTGACATTATAAGTCTTCTAATTCATGAGCATATCAGGGGTTTGGAATAGATTCCTCAAAAAAAAATCAAATAGTCGTTATTAAAATCAAACAGGCAACAAAAAACTGAAAGGATATGACTGAAAGACCCTTTAGAATTTATGTCGTGGAAGACAGTGAATGGTATAACAGGCTTTTGGTTCATACTCTATCCTTAAATCCCGATTATGAAATAAAAAGTTTCTTTACCGGGAAGGATCTTCTCAGTTCACTTTTTGAGGCTCCCGACATTGTTACCCTCGATTATCGTCTTCCCGATATGACAGGATTAGAGATTCTTACAAGGGTAAAAGAGGAGAATCCGGAGATTCAGGTGATCCTGATCTCAGAACAGAGTGATATTAATACAGTG
>CAIPJU010000538.1 GCA_903865465.1 uncultured Bacteroidota bacterium | reverse complement strand
CTAGAAATAGGCTACACTTATTTTCTACAAATGACTGTAGATTTGGTTGATACTTGTGAGCATATGAAAAAAAATAAAAAGGTTATCAACTTGAGTTGACCATATGCTTATTGATAGCTATTGTGAATAGTACTTTATAAACATCTTTGCCTGATTTTATAGCTGTATCAATGATTGAGCGGATAATTGCAAATGCATTTGCGCCAGCCTCTGTTTTGAATTGACCAGATACTTTTTGCTTTATTTTCACATTCCTGATTGCTTTTTCACTTCCATTATTATGAGAAGGAACATCTTCATGATGGAGAAAACACAGTATATATTCTGGTATTTTATTCAGTTGTTTTTGCAGGGTTAGTGCCTTTTGATTTTGTGCTGGCAACTGCTGGCATAATAGTTGTTTCAGTTTAGTTTCAAGTTCATTCCTGCGTTCATTTGGCAATAGATATTGACTTGGAGTCATGTCTTTTTTTAATTTATTGGCATCTTTTAGAAGTTTCGTGAAATCAATTGCCCATTTGCACTCATAGAGTTGTCTGAAAAACTCTAATTCTCGTTGTATATGCACCGTACAGATTTGGTGATCTTTTGCTGTAGTTTGAAGTTGTGCCGCCAACCTGTCGCTCACTAAAATAGCATTAGGCAATCCTCTTGGAAAATTGTAGTCTATTGTCCTACAACCTCTGCTTTCTGAGTGCACAATTAAAGTCAATAGTTCATTTTGCCATGCCCAGAACCAATGTTTTTTACCGTTTACTTTGCAACTCGTTTCATCCGATCCTATGCAAGTAGCCTGTAAAATTCGTTCTTTAATTTCTTCATAAAATGGTAATGCTTTCTCCTTAAACCGCTTTATAAAATTGTATATGCTACCCTCACTTAAATGCAAGCCCATAATATTTTCAAAATATTCTACCATTCGTTTTGAGGGCATATACTGTCTGGAATGCATATAGGCTACTGTAGTTTCTACCGAGGCTCCATATTGTACAGGTGCCTTTACATGATCAGGGAAAGAACTTTTGGTAACGTGTCCGCAACTACATTTTCTCCAATATACTTGGTACTCTGTAACAACCGGTTTGACTGGAGGAATATCCACTACTTGCCTTTTTTCTATCAATACAGAAAGAACATCAGCTAAATCCTTATTACAGATTTCACAACAACAAGGATGGTAAGGAACTATTTTATCAGGATTTTCAGCAATTGGAATAGTATAACCCCTATGTCCCAACTGACCTCCAGATTTTTTGTCACTTCTTTCCCGAAGGCTTTGATTTCGTTTGGGTGGTGAAAAATCAGAAGAAGGTGGTAGAGATGAATTACCGCTGTTTTTGGGGGTACGATACCAGGCGAGCTCTGTTTCCAGTTTCGCAATTATTTTAATTAGTTTTGATACCGTTTCCCTCAACTCCTTATTCTCTGCTTCAATGATAGCAAAACGTTCTTCGTGTGAAGTTAATTTTATCAAATAAATGAGTTAACAATGCAAAGTTTAGAATATTTTTGAAATAAATAAAAAAAAATTTTTAGACAGGATGAATTTTCAAAAAAACTCCTAAATTCGACCTGAGTAGTTACAATAAATTGTAATATCTCGTCAATAATTATTAATCCGCCACAAATTAGTAAAGTAGAAAAAATCGGTAATGTATCTAAATAATTAAACTGACGGCAAGAAGTGGTAAAGCAAGCATAAAAAGACCAT
>CAIPJU010000537.1 GCA_903865465.1 uncultured Bacteroidota bacterium | reverse complement strand
TTCAGAAATTGCGGAGGCATTGATAATGTTTTTGGCAGAATATCAGAAATCAAACATTGAACCATCCTTTGAAAAAGAGAAAATGAGTGTAGCACAGGCCAGTAAATTTATTGAGGTCAGCTATACTACACTATTAAAATGGATCACCAAAGGTAAAATCCGGGTGCATGGCCAGGGAAGAACTCGATTTGTCTTAAGATCAGAGTTGATTACTGACTATAAAAATTCACAATAGGACTGGGAATACCAATTGTATTACAGACTGCTTCAAGGTTAAATAAAAGGAAATCAATTGTAGAGCTTAAAGGCATGAAAAAAAAGGAAAGTGATATTCCATATCTCAGGGTTGGAACTAGTTATTTCAAAATAATAAAGCAGCCACTTGCATCAAAAGATACGGCAAAGAAAATTATCTCTTGGAGCATTGGTAATATTAAAGAAGATCATGATGATAAAAACTTTCATAAGAAAGTTCCTAAATATGATTCATTCTGCAACATACCTGATAACATCAATTATAAAAGAATTTTTGACAGCTCATATAACATTTATGAACCTATTGAGCATGAACCGAAGGAAGGAACGTTTGAAAATATCGAGTTGTTTTTGCATCACATTTTTGGTGAACAGTACGATATCGGCCTGGATTATCTGACTATCATCTGGAGACAGCCTACCCAAATTTTACCAATTCTTTGCTTGGTTTCCAAAGATCGTAATACAGGTAAAACGACTTTTTTAAACTTCCTAAAGGATATTTTAGGGTTTAATATGACAATAAACACAAATGAAGACTTTAGAAATCAGTTTAATAGTGGATGGGCAAGCAAATTGATCATTGGTGTAGACGAAGTACTGCTAGAGAAAAAAGAAGACACAGAACGAATAAAAAATCTTTCAACAACCAAGAGTATCAAAAGTGAGGCAAAAGGTAAAGACAAGATTGAACAGGAATTTTACGGAAAATTTATTCTTTGCGCTAATGGGGAAACAGATTTCATTAAGATTTCACCTGAAGAGATAAGATTTTGGGTAAGGAGGGTACCTAATTTCGAGAGCGAGATTATTGACCTTCGGAATAATATGATAAAGGAAATTCCAGGTTTCCTTTATTTTCTGGCAAGCAGAGAGATGTTTACGAAAAATACTACCAGAATGTGGTTTACAAGAGAGCAGCTACATACCGATGCTTTAAGAAAAGTAATAAATGGAGGTGCCACCAAACTTGAAAAGGAAATCAAAAATTTAATTATTGAAATGTTATATGCTTCTGAAAAAGAAAGCGTTGAATTTATTCCGAAGGACATTATTGAATTACTTAAACTCGAAAACAATGTATCTGTAAGTAGTACTGATATCACAAATATTATTTGTGATAAATGGGGATATAAACCAGTTGAGGAACCGGCTTACTATAAGAGGTTCAAATTTTATTATACAAACAGTGGTTCTTATGAAAAAAGTTATGAAAATAGAACAGGGAGATTTTACACTTTCAAAAAGAGTGAATTCTGTGAGAAGTGAGATAGTGATACCTATGTTATTAATTATTAGGTTATTAATTGTCTCACAAGCTTCTCACAACTCTCTCACAATCTCACTTTATAAATTGAGAGAACAAAGTGAGAAAATTGTGATCCTTTAAACGTCTATTATTGAATTAATTAGGCACTTTTCTCACAATCTCACATCTTTTCCCAGTCTTAATATAATAAACCCATAACTATCATAATATTACACTACTGTCCGAGTAAAAAAATAAATTAGGGGTTACTCCCCAAAGGTTTCACCCCAT
>CAIPJU010000536.1 GCA_903865465.1 uncultured Bacteroidota bacterium | reverse complement strand
TTTTATTATTCTTAGCGGATTTGTACTTACCTCTGCAATTGCTATTTCATTTTCCCCTGTTGTTATCTTGTTTCAGGTAACTGGTGGAAATTATCATTTCCTGCAACTGCTGCATGTAGCGATATTTATCTTCTCCGGGATCTTCGGAATGAAACTCATGGTCGATGCCTTAAAATTTGCCTGTGAGAAAAAAGATATATACCCGCATATCGGGGTCAATGTTTTCAGAATATGGATAATAATACTAGCATTTGTAGGTATTCAGATAGCCTGGAACCTTCGCCCGTTTTTGTGTGACAAGAGTGAGGAATTTAAATTTTTCAGGAAATATGAAGGTAACTTTTATACAGCTATAATTTATTCTGTTCAGCAACTTGTTAAACCGGCAAATACCGGTCAGGATATTGAATTCAAATCTGAAAGCCAGAAAAATAACAATGCAAAATCGGATATTCCTGACACAACATTATCAAAACTCCTGAACAAGCATAATAATGCTGATACTACAATTACACTAACCATTCAGAGGAAGTAGGGTATGGATGAAATAATGACAATAGAAGAAGTAGGAAAGTATTTAAAACTAAAACCTCAGACGATATATACCTGGGCTCAGAATGGCAAGATTCCAGCTGCGAAATTAGGCAAAGAATGGAGGTTTAAGAAATCGGTTATTGATAAGTGGTTTAACCAGCATATTGATCAGAGATTTTCAGAATACCTGTAAAAATAAGCGAAGGAGTATTCCCAGCTGAAGTGTCTGATAGTCAGTCAAACATCTGAGAAATAGGTATTATAAAAGTACTTTTACTGCCCGCCTTTCTTACCTGCCCTTCGAAAAGAATTATCGTATCATTCCTCAGTCAGGGGGCTGGGGGTGAGATATCGGAATGTAAATCCCTCATCATAATCTAAATTCCTTTATCACGCAGAATCTGCGCTCCTGCCTATTCATATCTCAGGGCTTTAACCGGATTAATTCTCGATGCTTTCCATGAATGAACTAAAACGGTCGATAGTACCACAATTACTGATATCACAAATGGTATCACAAATACCCACCAGCTGATATGTACTTTATACGAGAAGTCTTCTAACCAATTTGTCATAACAAAAAGTGATACAGGAACTGAAAGAATTGATGCAGATAAGACAAGAACAAAATTTCCCTCCAGGAATGAATAGATGATCGATCGCTCCGAACTTCCAAAGACCTTTCTGATCCCAATTTCTTTTGTCCTGGATCTTGATATAAATAATGTAAGTGCGTATAAGCCTATTGCAGCAATAAAAAGGGTAAAGAGTGCAAAAATAGATACTATGGTACTCAGGTTTCTCTCGGAGGAATAAGTATTTATTAAGTTTTCCTCCATGGTTGAAAAGACGGGAGGTGAATCAGGCACAATTTTCCTCCATTCCTCTTTAAGATAGTTTATCAGCTCCTTCTGACGTCCAGACTTATAATGAACTACTACCTTATGAATGTAATTATCAGTCAGGCTTATACTAACCGGAGGAATTTTCGACCTGATTGAATAGGTATTAAAGTCTTTTACTACTCCTATTATTGTTCCCCTTCCCAATGGCTTCCCGACAGGATCAGGAATGCCTATCTCTTTAACTGCAGTCTCATTGAGTATTAAGGCCTTTTTTGACCCGTCACTTCCAAAATCAAGCGAGAAGTCCCTCCCCTTGATCAGAGTAAGGCCCATCGTATTAAGGAAATTGTAATCAACATATAATCCCTGGACAGGCACTTTAACATCCTTGTTCTGATAGTGATTTACTATGTAGCCACTGTAAGCCCCCAATGGAAGACTTTCACCTGTACCTGAAGCAGCAATCACGTCCGGATTTGATTTTATGCTGCTGATAAAAGCCGGATAAGCTTTAATATTATTCCCGATATCAACCAGAAGAATGTTATCGGTATAGAAGCCTGGATCTGTTTTAAGGGCATATTGGTACTGCGACCGTATAATGAGTGTGCCAGATACAAAAGAACAAAATATTACCAGCTGAAGGACAATCAGGGAGGAGCGAAAAAACTGCTTCTTCCTTCCGGAATGAATGCTGTTCTTCAGGATTTCAGTAACCCTGATTCGTGATAAATAGTATGAGGTATATACGCCTGAAGCAAGACCAATAAGAAAGGTCAGGCCAAGATATAAAGCGACAT
>CAIPJU010000535.1 GCA_903865465.1 uncultured Bacteroidota bacterium | reverse complement strand
CAGTTGTTGGCGCTGCCGGTGAATTATTTGCGATCCGTACCGAACTTTATCGCGAGGTTGAGAGGGACACCCTGCTCGATGATTTTATAATATCCCTGAGGGTGGCCATGGATGGATTTACCATACAGTATGATCCTGAAGCCTATGCTATGGAGACTGCTTCAGCTGACGTTAAGGAGGAGCTGAAACGCAAAATACGAATATCGGCTGGGGGAATTCAGTCAGTGGTGCGTCTTAATCCACTTTTGAACATCTTCAAATATGGTACCTTGTCGTTCCAGTATATTTCGCACAGGGTTTTAAGATGGACAGTGACACCATTATGCCTCTTGCTTCTCATTCCGGTTAATGTTTTTCTTGCTATCAATGAAGGAGTTACAGATTTTCATCTTTACGGCATTCTCCTTCTGCTCCAGGTTTTATTCTATATATCTGCTCTGGCCGGCTGGTATTTTGAGAATAAAATGATGAGGGTCAAGCTTCTGTTTGTGCCCTATTACTTTTTTATAATGAACCTCTCGGTAATTCTTGGATTTAACAGGTACATTAAAGGATCACAATCGGTAAACTGGGAAAGGGCGAAACGGAGTAGCTGATTATCCAGGCAAAGAAGTTACTCCTCATTTTGTAATAATATCTTTCTTTCTGTCACAAAATTTTACAGGTATTCTCATGTTCATACATAATTGAATTAAACCGGCGTTATATAATGCTGTTTTAATGCAGGTTAGGTAAAATGGATTGACATTTGGAAGTATTCTTATTAAGTAGAAAACTTAATGCTTACTTCATGAATATTTAGCAATCAGAAGGTAATTAATTGAATATGAAAAATTTAAAATTTAATCTGATAATTCCTGCCATAGTATCAGCTGTGATACTTCAGGCATGTATTAACAGGAGTTTAAATAATCCACTGCTGAATATGGATCAGCTCCAGGTACCCTCCGATTTTAACTGGGAGTCATCACGGGTCGTAGGTATTTGTATTTCTTCTGATTTGCTGGCGGCCGAGATTGGTTCTATTACAACAGTATCAGTATGGGATGGAGATCCCGTAAAAAAAAGTAATCAGCTTCTGATTGGTGCAGCAGGCTATGAAAGTCCTTTCACAACTGAATTAAAAGTACCAACAGCATTAAACAGGATATATCTTAAAGCAACTGACGTATCTGGTTCTGAAACAATTGACAGCATTGAAGTCAGCGATCAAATAAACTACACATTCGGGCAGGCTCAAACCAGGGGATTTAAGGCCACTACCGCTGACCCGGACTGCAGTGCTGCTACTGCAGCCAAAACGTTGACAGGCAATAATATTTACAATATTTCGAACAATACTAATTATTATGTAACCGGAGACTTTTCAGGAACTGTTAATTTCAGCGGCACGGGAGGAACAATTACAGTTTGCGGATATATGCACCCTCAGAGCATTACCGGAATGAATGCCACCTGCAATATTGTTGTTACTCAGGGAGGCACCTTCCATTACGGGAATATCCTAGCAATGGGAACTAACTCAAGAATTTATGCCTATTCAAATACACACGTATACCTTGAGGGTGTCACAATGAATTCCTCACGGATCTGGAGCACCTGTAATGATTTTATTATAAACTCTTCCTTTTCTCCCAGCGGAGGGGTGGAAAACTATGGAGCAATGACGATTGGGAATGACCTGACAATTGGCACCGACGCCTCAACCTTTGTAACTACCGGTTCGATGACCGTTAACGGGAACCTTAACCTCACCTACCAGTTTACAAATAACGGGCCGATGGAGATATTTGGCAGCCTGAACCTTAATGGCGGTACACTTTATCATAACTGTAAGCTGATTGTTCATCAGAACCTTAACCTCAGCAGCGGCAACCTGACTCTGAATGGAGCCTATCTCAGGGAATCACAAATGGTACAGGTTAATCCAGGAGCCACATTACTGCTTAAGAACGGATCGATGATCTCGACTCTTGACTATGAACAGAATACAAATGTCAGCGCCACCGGAGGAGGGAGCGT
>CAIPJU010000534.1 GCA_903865465.1 uncultured Bacteroidota bacterium | reverse complement strand
GTATTTCCAAGGACACGATGGTATAGGCTTAAATGCCGACATATGGGTCAACGGTATTAATTGCATGCACGTTTATGACGGCGCCTATGGTGGCTGTTTCGACTACACCAACAATATCTATGACAATCCCAAAGCCGAGCAGGTGAAAGCCAACATCAAGTTGTTGAACGAGTATGTTGACTCTCTACCTTCAGAGGCACATGACATGGGTGGTATTGTACATCAATTCAAAATGGATCTCGACATGGTTATCAACAAGATCCTTGCCGAGCAGGAAAAGATCAAAGATCAGAAGAAGAAGGACAAGTTTGAGCTTGAGCACATAATGTTCGGCATACCCAATGGCGACAGATATCATTATATAAAAATGAAAAGTCCTATCGCTGTATACCTCTCTAGCGACGCATTGAAACGCAGGTTAGTATTGTACATGAGGGATGTTAAAAGAAAAGAGTTCAAAGAGGGTTATGCCTTCCTGAACAAAAACCTGCAATGCGTCCTCGATGAAGTCAATGCAGAATCATTATTAAAAACCGTTTAACCCATCAAGGACATTCTCAGAGACATATTGTCCGAGAGAATGCCCTTTTTTTATATAATAAAGCAATGTTAAGAACGTGGAATTACGCAAAAAAAAGAATGCACGACGCCAGTGGCATTGAAACACCTTCAGGCTATCTTTGGATTAATCAAAACGGTATTTATTATCCTGTTGTAAAAAAATCATTATTATTCACTTTTAAATAAAAACAATATGTCAATCACCAATCAAACAATCGCCGACTCACTTAAGAATTATGACGAGACGGCATCTGCAGCAATGTACGACTTAGTAGGAACTGGAACCAATCAGGAACCATCTATCGATCAGCTCATCGAGGCTGAAATCGAAACAGCTCTGGGGCTTCCACCTGATATTCCAAACATCACCAATGCTGATTATGTAAAGAAATTTAAATTCAGGAAGTAATGATTGGGCCTGGCCCTGAAGTGCTTGTCCACAATGTACAGAAAAGAAATAATATTTTGCATATGTTATTTCTTTTTTTTACCTTTGCTTTTCGAAACATGACAAATATCATAGTTTAATTAAAATCAAATATTATGAACAAATATGTAAACCTTAAATGGCAGTACCTGAACAGGACAACCATCTGTACTGTGTTGTACGTTGTTGATAATGTACCATTCACAGCCATCAGTCACGTAACCCGGTTCGCTAAAGACAGGAACGTTAAAGAGGTAGCCAGAAGACACACATTGAAACTGGCACTGGAAAATCCTTACTTCAGCAAGGAAGATAGAGCATTCATCTGGACAGAATACTTCAACAGGAAGCCCGTTGTTAAATATGCCTTACCTAAATAAGACATGAAAAAGTATACCTTAGTAGAAATCATTCTCCTGATCGTCGGGTTCTCAACCCTGATACATTCTACAGTATTATCAATACAGGGACAGGACTGGTTCCAGCACGGGCTTATAGCTGTCATCAGTCTGGGATTCTATAACCTATCAGTACAGAAAAGAAATGCAGAACAATAATTTTCCTATGACGCTTTTTTTCGTGTATCAATTTCACAATGTACATAAAAGTTTTTTAAAGTTTTTTACGAAAACGCTGTAACTAATTAATAATCAAAACAATCCCGACCTTCCGTTTGGATGATCGAATTTTAAAAACAAATATCATGTCAGAAATTAAACAGATTCAAATTTTAAGGTACAACGAACTTTTCGACGTTCCCTTTTATATTAAAGACAATGCTGTCTATTTACACGCAACAAAAATTGCTGAGCAGTTTGGAAAGCTTGTTTATAATTGGACAAAGAGTGATCAGGCGCAAGAAATAATCCATGCCATTTCCAGAGCTACAGGAATTCAACCTGAGGACTTAGTTGTTGCTTCGAAAGAAAATGCCAACGATAAATACAAAGGCTCTTGGATGCATGAAGATGTAGCGTTACCTTTTGCCCAGTGGTTGTCCCCGGACTTTTATGTTTGGTGTAATGCCAGAATAAAAGAACTCTTACATCACGGCATCACAGCTGTCAACCCTGCTGATTTAATCGATAATCCTGAAAACACGATCTTGCTTCTTCAGGTTATTATTAAAGAAAGAAAAGCAATTGCAGAACTGGCTGAGTTGAATAAGCAACAGGAACTACAGAATATTGCACTGGCGGAAATAAACAAACAGCAGGAGGATCTTATCGAACTAACAAAGCCTAAGGCAAACTATTATGATCAGGTTCTGGCGACGCCTGATTTAGTAGCACCAACGGTTATAGCAAAAGAACTGGGCTTAACAGCGCCGAAGTTAAATAATATATTATCTTTGCTCCGGGTTCAGTATAAGGTCGGCAATCTTTGGGTATTGTACAAAGAACATCTTAACAAGGGATGGGTAGGCACCAATACCTTCGTTCACACCAACAGCATTAAGAAAGTTACGTCTTCCAGTATCCATATGAAATGGACGCAAAAAGGCAGAGCTGCGGTTATTGAAATGGTTAACACTTTTCTTAAGACAGAAAAAATAAATTTCTAATTTCCTATGACGCTTTTTTTCGTGTATTAATTTCACAATGTACAGACTATTAATAACATAACTT
>CAIPJU010000533.1 GCA_903865465.1 uncultured Bacteroidota bacterium | reverse complement strand
CGTGGGAACCACTAAACGGAACAATAATCCTTGCAGCAGGCGGACGAGATAATGAAAATGGACCTGCCCTGTTTGAAATGAGAAATTCTTCGGCAGTGTCAGGAATATCAGTATATTATCCTGAGCAATCGATAGATGATATTCACCCCTATCCATGGACATTTCATATCGGGAGCAATTCCGCTGACTCCACAGTATTCGACTGTACCATAGAAAATGTAACTCTTATAAACAGTTATAACGGCATACACGCCGGGCCAAATGAAAACGGTCGGCACAGAATAAACAGCGTTTTTGGTTGTGTTTTACGTCGTGGCATTTTTGTTGAAAGTGTTGGCGATATCGGACGGATAGAAAATGTACAGTTTCACTGTCATTTCTGGGGCAGTCCGGCAACGAATGGCGATTTCTGGAAAGCATTCAAATACATGCAGGAAAATTGCGAGGCTTTTATAATCGGACGGAGTGACTGGGAGTACATGACAAACACCTTTGTTTTTCCTGCCAAAATAGGGTATCATTTTATACATACTGAAAATGGTAGCTGGAGCGGTTCGTGTAACGGCCAGTTTTCCGGTATTGCTGCTGATGCAACTGAATCCTGTATAGATGTTGAATCGATACAATCGCAGGGATTGCTTATTACGAATGGCCAGTTCAATTCTCATTTGGCCGGACGAAGTACACAGATCATCGTTGAAAAGGGATGCGAAGGAAACATCAGGTTTACAAATTGCGGATTCTGGGGCCCAGTGAAGCAGAATGTACAGGTGCTTGGAAATTCATATGTTTCTTTTTTTAACTGCTATTTTTCGAGCAATAATGTTTCAAAAGACCCGGCAAATCCGAGCTGGTCGATTATTGCAGAGGATGGTAAATTACAGGTTCAGAATTGTACATTCGATGGCACTCAGACAGATGAGGTTAAACAATGGACTTATAGTGGGGCAAAACGAAGGCCTGAATCTATATGGCTCAGGAAAGGAGTTAAGAGCGCAATTATCACGGGGAATAACGGTTATTCAGGAGTCTCCATTAAAAATGAGATAGGGAAAAGAGCTATTATTGAGCAAAATGAAAAACCAATAAAACAGCTGTCAGAAAATGACAAATAAATTGCTTGTATCACAAAATGGACGGTTTATTCAATATGAAAATGGGGATCCGTTTTTTCTTCTGGCCGATACTGCCTGGGAATTATTTCACAGGCTTACGATTGAAGAAATCGAATTTTATCTTGATACCCGCAAAAGACAGGGGTTTAATGTAATACAGTCAGTTTTGATTTCAGAAATTGACGGATTGAGGATACCGAATGTTTATGGACAGCTTCCTCTATCAGATATGAATCCTGAAAAGCAAAACCCTGAATATTTTGATTTTGTGGATAAAGTGCTGAAAATGGCCGAGGTAAAAGATCTATATCTTGCTATGGTCCCTGTTTGGGGAGATAAAATTGACAGGGTTTTTGGTACCGGTCCTGAAATACTAAACGAAAAGAATGCAAGCTCATACGGAAAATGGCTTGGGAGGCGTTTCTGCAAAAATCCGAATGTCATATGGATGAACGGGGGAGACAGGTCGGGTGGTGGGAAGAACTTTGGCATATGGGATGCTTTGGGAAAGGGTATAAAGTCTGAAGATCCGGCTCATCTGATGACATTTCATCCTCTTGGAGATGCAAGCAGTTCGATGTGGTTCCATAGTTCAGACTGGCTCGATTTCAATAGCTGCCAGTCGGGCCATTCCATGAGGAATTTTCCGAATCATATGATGATCACCTACGATTACCTGCGCTACCCTCATAAACCCTGTATCGATTCTGAACCACGATATGAAGAACATGCTGTAAACTGGAAACCTGAGGAAAACGGTGTTTTTGATGAATATGATGTTCGCCAGGCTGCATACTGGAGTGTCTTTGCAGGTGCTTGCGGTCATACTTATGGTGCACATCCAGTATGGCAGATGTACGACAGACACAGGGAGCCGATTGGATTTGTAAGGCATACATGGAAGGAAGCGATGAAGCTGAGAGGGGCGGAGCAGCTTAGTCATCTTAAAAACCTTATCCTTTCACGACCATTTTTTAACAGGGTGCCTGATCAAAGTCTCCTTATTGCTCCAAAGGTAGGAGAAGAGCATATTCGCTGCTCAAGAGGTGATGGCTTTGCGTTTTTTTATCTGCCCTGTGGGGGAGAAATTGAAATTGAAACGAATGACCTTATATGGGAACAATCAACAGGCTGGTGGTTTGATCCGCGATGCGGAGAATCTATTCCGGTTGGACCATTTAAAAACACAGGCAGAATGACTTTTGTGGCTCCCGGAAAGGGCAGGGGCAATGACTGGATTCTTGTACTTGATGATTCTGTGTGTAATTACGGAAAACCTGATCTTTGAATCAGTAATAATACTTAATACTAAACAGGATATGCGATTGCTGATAATTGGTGGGACTGGAAACATTAGTACTCCTCTCACAAAAATGCTTCAGGGGAAAGGGCATGATATTACATTGTTTAATCACGACGCTTCACCACCTGAATGGCTGTTACCTGAAGTAAATGTGATATCAGGTGAGAGAAAAAACCTGTCACTGTTTGAGAAACAAATTTTTCTCAGGGGTGATTACGATTGTGTCATTGATATGATCTGCTTTGATCCGGAAGATGCAGTTATTGATGCCGCAATATTTAAAAACCGGACTCTTCAGTTTATTTTTTGCAGTACTGTGGATGTCTATCCGAAAACTGCCGCTCAATATCCCATAAATGAAGAATTGGAAATAGGCGCATCACCGGGTTTTGAGTATGCCTGGAAAAAGGTGGAATGTGAAAAAACACTGTGGGAAGCTCATAAGCGTAGCGATTTTCTGCTTACTGTTATTCGTCCCGCTGCTACATATAATGAAT
>CAIPJU010000532.1 GCA_903865465.1 uncultured Bacteroidota bacterium | reverse complement strand
CCTTATATCGATATTTTTGATATATTTGGCGCTTTCATTTTATGATGCCAGATATCAAAAGATATATTATCTATTTTCTCTTTGCCGTTCTACCTCTAATGGTTCTCTCCTGCACTGCCGGTTCGTGCTTTGACGAGACAGAGGCTTACGTTAAGGCATCCTTCTATAACAACACCGCCAGGAAACTCCAGGCTCCTGATAGTGTATCACTTTACGGGTTAAATATGTCTGATAATAAAATATATGACAAAACTACCGGTCTCCAGCCTGCCCATATTCCCTTGAATAACTCATCTGATACCTGCAGGTTTGTAATTACGATAAATGGGATAGCCGATACTCTTGAGTTCAGGTATATAAGCTATCCACATCTGATTTCAAAAGAGTGCGGGGTGAGCTTCTATCATCAGCTCGACACAGTATTACACACAAAACACACCATAGATTTTATAT
Source organism: uncultured Bacteroidota bacterium (assembly GCA_903865465.1). Classification (GTDB taxonomy): domain Bacteria; phylum Bacteroidota; class Bacteroidia; order Bacteroidales; family VadinHA17; genus LD21. The sequence goes on along the minus strand of CAIPJU010000532.1, from coordinate 10,192 downwards.
ACCTGAGCAGAAAAACAATTACCAACGTAAATGAGGAGAATATCCGTATATTTTATTAGTCTCATAGCAATCGCTGGCTGTCTTTCGGGAAATCTATTTGCCCAGGACACTCTGACCGTGCCTTTAAAAATAAAGGCAGGAGCTGAATTGTCAGGGCCTGTCTCTCATTATTACGATAAAAAAACAGACAGTAAGGAATTTTATATATCTGCCGATCTTAATGAAAAGAAAGCTGTATACCTGAGTGCAGGATATACAAGCTATAATTATTCACAATACAATTATGCCTTTAATGACAAAGGCATCTTCATTAAGGCAGGATTTGATTATAACCTTCTCAAGCCCGACAAGGCCGGAGGAAGGTACTGGGCCGGAATCGGGCTCCATTACGGAATTTCAATATTTAATTCCCAGGTCCCCTCTTTCAGCACTGAGAATTACTGGGGCTCAAAATCCTCTTCAATACCCTCGAGAACCAGCATGGGTCATTTTCTTGAAGCTACCCCCGGAGTTAGGGCTGAACTGTTTAAAAATCTTAGCATTGGCTGGAATGTGAGTCTTAGAATGCTTCTCTATTCAGGTGCAGGCGCCAATATGAAACCACTCGATATGCCGGGGTACGGAGATGCCGGCAAGAAGATTCAGACAGGTGTGAGTTACTATATTGCATGGAATTTCACCTACAAGAAAATAACGGTAATTCAGAAAAAAGAGGAACCTGAAGAGCCTGAAGATACTGATACTCAAAATAATCAGAACAACCTAAACAATCAAAACAACCCAGGCTCCGTTCAAAAATCCCCACGTTCCCTTCAGAATTCTCCTGGGATCAAATAAAGTTGAAATCTAACTTCTCTTTTCCGGTTTATGACTGAATACAAATAATCCCGCAAAGGTCAGAAATCCGTTAAGCAGCAATAGTTCGAAACCGAATTTATAACCATTGAAAAGAACCGCTGAATATTTGCTAAGAAAAAAACAGGCAAGGGGCGAGATAATTGCAATGAACGGAGTCAGATTATCCTTTGCTATTCTCTTTGTGAAAAGGCCGAACGAATAGAGACCCAAAAGAGGTCCGTAAGTATACCCTGCAATTGTAAAAAGTTTATCAATGACTGCCCTGTCATTAAGTTTACTGAATATGAGTATACTAATAAAAAATATTATTGCAATGGAAATGTGTACAAGATACCTCGTCCTGGTCCTCATTTTTTCAGTCATCCCCTGACGTTTATCAAGTCCAAGAAAATCAATGCTTACTGAAGTTGTAAGTGATGTAAGGGCACCGTCGGCACTGGGAAATGCAGCCGAGATCAATCCAATCAGAAATACCAGTCCTGCCATGGGGCTAAGATATTTAAGTGCCACCGTAGGAAAAATCTCATCGGTCGATTTAGCAACCACTCCCTTCTGAGCGGCATAAATAAGGAGAAGCGCTCCGAGGAAGAGGAACAGAAGGTTCACAAATACTAGTATTCCGCTGAATGTGAACATATTTTTCTGAGCTTCTTTCAGGTTCTTGCAGCTGAGGTTTTTTTGCATCATCTCCTGGTCGAGGCCCGTCATAACTATAGTAATAAACATCCCGCTGAAGAACTGCTTTACAAAGAATCGCGGATGATGCCAGTCGGTGATAAACATCTTCGAATCATGACTTGCCCTGACTGTTGCGATTAATCCAGAAATTGAAATATGAAGGTCGCGGCTTATATAAATCACTGAGAGAACCACAGCAAGAAGCATGAAGGTTGTCTGAAGTGTATCGGTCCATATAATTGTCCTGATTCCTCCCCTGAAGGTGTACAATATAATAAGTACAATAAAAACCAATACATTAACCCAGAATGGCACATTCCATGCGTCAAAAACAAAGGTTTGGAGAACACTTATTACCAGGAACATGCGCAGTGATGCACCCAGTGTTCGTGAGAGAATGAAGAAGCCTGCACCTGTTTTATACGACCAAAAGCCAAACCGCTGATCAAGGTAGGAATATATCGAAGTGAGCTTAAGCCGGTAATATAAAGGGAGAAGAACCAATGCAATGACCAGATAGCCTAACAGATAGCCAAGTACAACAACCATATAGCTGAATTGGGTCTCTTTTACCCACCCTGGTACCGACATAAATGTAACTCCCGAGAGAGAAGCTCCGATCATCCCGTAAGCAACTACAAACCAGGGTGATATTTTATTTCCAATGAAGAATGACTGGCTGTCGGCCTTCCGGGCAGTTATCCACGTAACAGTAAATAAAACAGCAGTATAGATCAGGAATACGGTAAGGATCAGAAGAGGTGACATTAATGACTGATTTCATGAATATTTAAGCACAAGAATAAGGAAAAGAAAGCAAGACAAAAAATTCCAAACCTTTATTACTTCCGAAAATTGAACTAATTTTGTTTGAAAGACCATAAATGAGCTTCACTGAATTCCCATCAAGGCTGCTTGAAAATGCCGTTAATGAGTTTGCCTCACTTCCCGGAATAGGCAGAAAAACTGCCTTCCGACTGGTAATGAATCTTTTGAGAAGGAACAGCTCTGATGTACGAAAATTCGGCGAAAGCATAATTAAATTAAGGGAGGAGATCCTTTTCTGTAAGATTTGTAACAACATCTCTGATACTGAGATTTGCAATATCTGCAATGATGAGAGGAGAGACAGAAATGTTGTGTGTGTTGTGGAAAGCATCCAGGATGTTATGGCAATTGAGAACACCAGACAATTCAAGGGTCTTTATCATGTTCTGGGAGGAATAATATCTCCGATCGACGGTATTGGTCCTTCGGATTTGAAGATCGATTCTCTGGAAGAGAAAGTAAAAGGAGGTTCGGTTAAGGAGGTGATTCTTGCACTAAGCACTACCATGGAGGGTGACACTACCAACTTCTATCTTTACAGGCGGCTTGGCAAATATGATGTCAGCATTACGACCCTTGCCCGGGGGCTGGCAATTGGCGACGAACTGGAATATACCGATGAGATTACCCTGGGCAGGGCTATCAATAACCGAAATCCTTACCAGCAATGATCAAATCGATAAATCATTACCTTTCAACTTCCGGCAGGAGCATGAAACGCTCTGCAATTAGGGAGATACTTAAACATCTCGAAAAACCGGGTATGATATCCTTTGCCGGAGGTCTGCCAGCACCAGAAACGTTCCCTGTTGAAGAGCTGAAGGAGATTTGCATTGAAGTCCTCGAAAAAGAGGGTCCTGAAAGTTTACAGTATGGAACTACTGAAGGTGATTCCCATCTCAGAAGCTTGCTTGTTGAAAGGCACAGGCGACAGGGACTTGATATCTCAATGGAAAACCTCACCATTACTACCGGTTCACAACAGGCGCTGGATCTGATCGCGAAGATTTTCCTTGACCAGGGCGATTATGTTCTTTGCGGACTTCCCTCCTATCTTGGCGGGATGAATGCCTTCACAACTTATGGTGCCAAACTTAAGGGGATCACCCTCGATGAAGAGGGTATGAAACCCGACGAACTGGAAGAGACAATTCATAAGCTCAGACAGCTGGGAAGAAAAATAAAACTGATTTATGTTATACCTGATTTTCAAAACCCTGCAGGAATTACCATCCCGAATGAAAGAAGGAAGAAGATTATTGATATCGCCGACAGATATGACCTTCTTCTTATAGAGGACAGTCCCTACAGGGAGGTGCGTTTTGAAGGGGAAAGTCAAATGATGATGAAAGAATTGGACACTCACGGCAGGGTAATAACACTTTGTACATTCTCCAAGATTTTTGCACCTGGTTTCAGGGTAGGCTGGGTAATCGCAAATCCTCTGATCATCGACAGGATTGTAATGGCAAAACAGACTGCAGATCTCTGCACCAGTACCTTTGTGCAGAAAGTGATAGCCCGTTATATCGAAAAAGGATATCTCGAAAAAAATATTCCTAAAACAATTGAACTATACAGGGCTCGCCGCACTCATATGATCAGCTGCTTCAAAAAATATATGCCTCAGGGAGTTACCTGGACTGAACCACACGGCGGGCTGTTCCTTTTTGTCACCCTTCCTGCAGGAATTGATACGGATATTATTCTTAAGAAAGCTCTTGAAAAAAATGTGGCTTTTGTCTCCGGAAGTACTTTTTTCTGCAATTCATCAGGTCATAATACAATGAGAATTAACTTTTCATACTCCAGCAATGAAAATATTGGGAAGGGAGTTCAGCGTCTTGCCGAAGTGATAAGTATAGAAATAGCCGGGAAAGGTATTGGTTCCCAGGCTGACACTCCGTTTTATCGCCTGATGGGATGAACTATTTCATTACCCGTTTGTTAAATAACTAAATCTTAGGGTTATGGCACTGATGAACATTATTTTGCCTGCCATGGGCGAAGGGGTTATTGAAGCAACTATAAACAAATGGCTCGTAAGTGAAGGATCTTTGGTAAATGAGGACGATCCTGTTGTTGAAGTGGCAACTGACAAGGTTGATTCGGAAATTCCATCTCCTGCATCGGGTAAGCTTGTATCTATTATAGCAAAAGAAGGGAGTATTGCACGAATAGGCGATATTGTAGCAATAATTGAAATTGAAGTTGTTACTTCAGAAGAAGAGAGCAGGATGGTCGACACTGAGGTAAAGAGAATCAGGGAGACTATTGAATCTGTCAGGCAGGAGAAAAAGGAAGTTGAGACAGCCTCTCAGATAATTAAGAGTCGCACTCCGTCAGGAAAATTCCTCTCACCTTTGGTTCGAAACATGGCATTACGTGAAGGAATAAGCCATGAGGAACTCGACAAGACAAGCGGAACAGGTATGGATGGCAGGATAACGAGAGATGATCTTCTCAAAATGGTTGATAAACGGAAACTGTTGACAACAGAGGAAAAACAGGGACCAGTAACTTTACCTAAGGAGATTCCTCCAATAAAGATATCAGTATCAGTTGAGGATGAGATAATTCCGATGGACAGGGTAAGGAGACTTATTTCTGATCATATGGTAATGTCGAAAAAGACCTCTCCCCATGTAACCTCTTTTATTGATGCGGACGTAACCAGACTGATAAACTGGCGAAATTCTGTCAAGGATAAATTTTTTGCAACCGAAGGGCAGAAGCTGACCCTCACTCCTATTTTTATCGATGTTGTTGCCAGGGCCCTGTACGAATATCCAATGGTTAACATTTCTGTTGACGGCACAAATATTATCAGGAAGAAAAACATAAATATCGGGATGGCGACCTCACTTCCTGACGGGAACCTGATCGTTCCCGTGATTAAAAATGCCAATGAAAAGAGTCTAACCGGGCTGGCAAGAGCAGTAAATGATCTTGCCGGGAGGGCGAGGAGCTATAAGCTGAAACCTGATGATATAACCGGAGGCACATTTACTGTTACAAATATCGGGAGCTTTGATAACCTTGCCGGCACCCCGATCATAAATCAGCCGCAGGCTGCAATTCTTGGAACAGGGGCAGTAAGAAAGAGACCTGCTGTAGTAGAGACTCCTGATGGGGATATGATCGCAATACGCCATATAATGATCCTCTCATTGAGCTATGACCACAGAGTTATCGATGGTTCACTTGCCGGTAAATTCCTAAAGAAAATAAAAGAGTTTCTTGAAAATTACCATGCTGATTTTCTATAATAATCGTGAGTATATTGCGGCGATAAGCAGGGCATTGTAATTACCTGTTAAAAAAATTATTGCACTGTTGGAAAAAGGAGTATTGCAGATTGTCCTTTTATTACTATATTAGTACCTTTGGGATAAGGAAATATACTGTAACAATTAGCATTGCAATATTTTTAACTTAAATCTCCTAATTTTCGAAAACCAATTTTCAAAATAATGAAGAGGTTCCTTCTGTTAGCACTCTTGCTCCTTTGTTTAAACAACTCTGGCTTATTATCACAATCTGTTTCAGAGCTTAAGAAAGACTTTTATTACGCCGAGAGCCGTATCCTTTACGAAGACTGGAGGGAAGCGCTTCCCCAATATCAGCTGCTGCTTGGAAAATATCCGGGCAACTCCAATTACAAGTACAGAATAGGCCAGTGTTTCCTGAATATCCCTGGTGAAAAAGATAAAGCAATAAGTTACCTTGAGGATGCTGTATCAAATATTGATCCCAATTACAGCGAAGGGAAATTCAGTGAAAAAGGTGCACCCTACGATGCGCTTTATCACCTTGCAAATGCCTACAGGATAAATTATCAGCTCGACAAAGCTATTGAGACCTATAAGAAGTTCCTCAATAACCTCAACAACAAAGTTTATGATTCAACTGTAGTGAATCTTCAGATCCAATCGTGCCTCAATGCCAAGGAGCTGATGAGAAACCCTGTCTACCTGAAGTCAACAAATATAGGGAAGCCCATTAACCAGAAAGATGGCGAGTTTTATCCAGTTGTTTCCGATGATGGAAACATGCTGGTATTTGCACGAAGCGAACCATTTTACGATGCTATTCTTTATTCTACGCTTATTAATGGTCAATGGTCGGAACCTCAGAACATGAACGAGATTCTTAAGGTCGATATGGAAACCTATCCCACCTCTCTTTCTCATGATGGCAAAGAGCTCTATATTTACAGTTCGGCTGACCTCGACGGAACAATTTACTCAACTAAATATGAAAACGGAACATGGTTGCCTCCCGTCAGACTTAACGAGAATATAAATACAAAATACTGGGAATCGCATGCTACTATTTCGCATGATAATAAGAGGCTCTATTTTACGAGTAACAGAAAAGGTGGCTATGGCGGACTCGACATTTATGTTTCGACCCGCGATGATAAAGGTGACTGGGGACCCGCAGTAAACCTGGGACCGGTTATAAATACCCCGTATAATGAAGAGGCGCCTTTCCTTACCGATAATGATAAAACGCTCTATTTCAGTTCTCGGGGCCATTACAACATGGGAGGTTACGATATCTTCTATTCAAGCCTTCTCAGCAATGATGAATGGTCTATACCTCTTAATGCCGGTTATCCCCTTAATACAACTGACGATGATGTCTTTTATAAACCGGTTAAAGATGGCAATGAGGGTTATATTGCTCTCTACAACCCCGAGGGCTTCGGAAAACAGGATATCTATCACATAGAAATATTTTCTGATGAACATCCCAGGAAGTTCTTCATTACGGGCAGTGCACAAATTGAAGATCTGCGGAAGGACTTAAGAGAACCAATAAAGATAATAATCAGGAACAGCGCACAACCCGATCAGAAAATTGTGGTTTATGCCGATTCTGAAACAGGCAAATTCTCCTTCGAGGTCCCTCAGGGTAACTACAAGATTTCCTATGAAGCCGATGGTACTGAAAAAACTGTCAGGAATCTCGATCTGCCAACCAGATATCCTTCCGACAGTATAGCACTTCCCGGAACCATTTTGCCTAAGGCCGACCATATGGCTGAGCTTAATATCAAAGGAAGCCATACAGTCACTGTTAAACCTGGCGATACCCTTGCAATACCTCTCCAGGTGGAACCTAAATCAGTACTTACCGTGGAACACTGGAAGGATGATAAACTACTCTCCACAACCCAGTATTCAATTCTCGATTCAGCCTTTACCTACAAAATGGTTCCTCTGGCTGGTGAAAACAAGGTTACATTCAGTCTGAACGACAAATTCAATAATACTGCATCGGCTGATCTATTCATCAACAGGGAGAAAATCTTCTCTGAACTTCCGTTCCTTAACCGTACCAGTAAAGTAAAAACATCAAATGAGCAGATAAATGCTTTCATGGAGGCTCTCAAGAGACGTGCTAACGAAAGAATGCTTACCATTATAAACGAAGCCGATACAGCAAATAAAAAATTCAATACGCCCGACGATCTGCTCGATCTGTTAAGGGTTGAAGCACGTAACAAAAATGTCAATTCCGAAGAGGTTGACAAACTGGCTCTCGAAGTAGCTGTCAAGGATAATATTCTGACCCAGGCTGCTGTTAATCTTCTTGCCAGCTATGCCTCAGGTGAACTTAAGCAGATTCTCACAGGGCTTGATATATACAAGGAAGGCTTAAAGACCTGGACAGATCTCCTCGATTATATTTCGGCACATTCGAACGGAAGAATTAAGCCAGGGGAGGTTCAGGATCTGGCGATGGCCATTTTGACAGGTACTGACAGTTCAATTGCGCTTATTCGTGAAAAGATACTGGCTTTCAGTCAGTCGTATAGGGAGGGCAACCTGATCAGGGAATCTGTTACTTCTGCCGACCAGTCAGGATCAAAGGTAAAAGAAAGGTGGCTCCACTCATTTTACAATGAAGCGCTTCATACCGGACTTACTCCTGAACAGCTATCTAAGATGTTCGAAGCTATAAGCTCACTTCCCGGTACGCAGACAGAGCAGTATCTTCGCGATCTGGCAGCCCTTGCCGAAGAACCTCTTACCACCTCGCTGGGCGCCATTGACCTCAGGAAAGAGAAGATCACCTCACCCGAAAAGCTCTTGAGGTTTATTATTGAGAATAGCGACAAGGTTAAATATCCTGAAGATGCGGTATTCAAGAGTATAGCAAATCTGATCCTTTCTAAAAATTTATCTCCCGATATGCTTTCATCCCTGTTTAAGGGATCATGGGGAACGAAGATTATTGCCTCAATTGCAATTATAGGAATAGGATTTGTATTGTTCCTTATTATTTTGTTCCTGAGGAGAAGGAAGAAAAAGGAAGAAAATCCTGCTAAATGATTATGTTTTAGCAGATGGTTCTGATTATTGATCAATTACTTATACTGATCTTTTTCTTCGGCAGGCCAGGTTTAAGAGAATGAAATAAGCATGTGATTAATAATTCGCCTGCGTTATAATTAATAAATTTGTTTACAAATATTCTGAGTATGAACAAAAGAATTTCGGGCATTTTACTGGCACTCGCCATTTTCATTCCCGGATTTTCACAGGATAATAATAAGCTTCAGGATGCTTTTCTCGAGGCTGAGTATTTTTTCATGCACGAAGATTATCAGGATGCTGTAAACGCATATCTCCCGCTTTACGAAAAAATGGCTGACAATCAAAACCTTGCATACAGAATTGGTGTTTGCTATCTGAATATCCCCGGTAAAAAGAATCTATCGGTAAGTTATCTTGAAACGGCAGCGAAAAATATTTCTGCAATGCAGAAAGAAGGTACTATTAACCAGATTGCAGCTCCTTATGAAACTCTTTTTGAACTGGGAAAAGCCTACCGGATTAACTTTATGTTCTCAAAAGCTAAGGAGACATTTAAAAAATATCTTGGAACCCTTCTGCCCGACGACGCCGGTAATATAGAATTTGTAAAGCACGAAATGGATGTCTGCGATATGGCTGCTGACCTGGTCTCAAAACCAGTGTCCCTGACCGAAGAGAATCTTGGTGACCTCTTCAATGATGAAAAGGACAACTTCAATCCTGTTATTTCAGCCGATGGTAAATCATTTGCCTTTATGGTATCCCTGAAGTTTTATGATGCCGTTATGTTCTCGAAACTTGAGAATGGGAAATGGTCCGCTCCTGTTAATATTACCCCGGAACTCCAATCCGATGGAGATTTCTATATTTCCAGCCTCTCTGCCGATGGAAAAATCTTGCTTCTGTCGCGAGATGACAATTACAACAGCGATATTTACATAAGTTCCTATAATGGCATATCATGGTCAAAGGTGGTTAAACTAAACAAGAACATTAATACAAAATACTGGGAATCGGGTGGTTTCATCTCAGAATCAGGCGACCAGCTTATCTTTGCCTCCGACAGGCCGGGTGGTTTCGGTGGTCTGGATCTCTATATATCCAAAAAGATAAACGGGGATTGGGGAGCTGCAGTAAACCTCGGTCCCGAAATAAATACACCCTTTAATGAAGACAGACCATTTTTGATTAACAATGGCAAATCACTTTTTTTTATCTCTCAGGGGCACAGGAATATGGGCGGCTATGACATCTTCAGATCCGACATGCAAGCGAATGGATTATGGAGTGAACCTGAAAATATTGGATATCCCCTTAATACTCCGGACGATAACATCTTTTTCATGCCCACTGACGGAGGGAAATCCGGCTTCTGCTCACTGTTCAGGGAAACCGGAGGCTATGGCAAGCAGGATATATATAAAATTATTTTCAAGTAAAAGCAGTAGTAGTTTTATTGAACAGATTTAGTGAAATTTAATATATTTGTATCTGATGGG
>CAIPJU010000531.1 GCA_903865465.1 uncultured Bacteroidota bacterium | reverse complement strand
TCCCATTCCCAAAGAACTGCTGAGAGTAAAGGAATTAACGCCAACGGTTGTTCCAACCTCATATCTGTTCCCGTTAACAGTTGTGAAAACTGAATTCCCAACAAGCATGTTGTAGGATATACCTCCCAGCATATTCAGTCCAAGGGTTTTATCAATCAGTTTATACCTAAGCATCACAGGGAGTTCGAGATAGCTGAAATTCTGCTCAAGATTGCTGTTAAGGTACTGGAGATTTGCCTTCTTAGGATCGAAGACATCATTTGTATAAGTTGTAATCACCCTGTTGCTGTGGCCGCTTGAAACAAGAAAAATATCGCTATTTGTTGAGTAAATAGGACCAATGGTTGTAGGAACTTCGAAGTTATGATCCCCTTTTGTATAATCAAACTTCTGAAATCCTCCGAACGAATTAATCCCATCAATCTGCTGGCTCAGGGAGGAATAATATAATCCTGACTGAACGCTTAGCTTCCTTCCTATCTTATAGGTAAATGCAAAACCGCCTGAATATGAGACCCTGGCCTGTTCTGAGGCATTCAGCTGTTTTGAGATATCACTGTTCCCGGTACTTAAATGTGAAAAATATGTAGGGGAAGCCAATGCGGCAACTGACCACTTCATAGGACTCTTTGGCTTACTGACATCCTCAGCTATCTCAGTAATAAGAGGCAGGTATATTTTTGTCTCCTTTTCCCGGTTGGTATTAAGCAACGAAGGAATAGTTGCGTTCACCGATTTTGTACCGCTAAAACCAAAATCCTTTGAATATATATCCGGTCTGACCAGTGCCAGGCTGTTATTTTCTGCAGGGATATCGTACAAATCATCAATGTTAAATGATGGAAAAGCATCAATATTCTCATCAGCTACCGGAATTATCTTATTTTCCGGTATTAACTGTGATAAAAAGCTTGGGACAATATGTATTGAAGGGGGGGCCGGAACATTAAAAGTAACCATCTCATCACCAAATTCAGGAGATGAGCTCTTCAGATAACTATATGCTATGAATCCTGAAACAAGTAATATTGCAATGGCAGCTGCAGCTTTAAGGAACAAAAACGGGCTCTTTCTCGTAACAATAGCTGACTGAATGCCATTCCATACCTCAGGAGGAGGCAGAACCTCTACATTTTTCAGGCCGTTCCTGAAGACAATATCTATATTTGATCCGCCCTTAACCATTGGCTGCCTGTTTCTTTAATCCTGTATATGATCCGACGCGTCTCTGAAGTATTGTCCTCGCCCGTGAAAGGTTTGATTTTGAAGTACCTTCGGAGATGTTGATCATTTTACCAATCTCCTTGTGCGAATAACCCTCAATAGCGTAGAGGTTAAACACTATCCTGTACTTCGGCGGCAACTCCCTGATTATCTCAAGGAGGTCGTTTGCATCAAGCCCTGCATAATCCTGATTCTCAGGTTCTGCTTCAGGTTCCGGAATATTGTCTATATCATCAACCCTGTAAAGGTTATGCCTGCTCCTGTATTTTTCCAAAGCAGTATTGACAGTAATCCGTCGCATCCATCCTTCAAATGAACCCTCATGCTTGTAGTTTTCGAGGTTTTCGAATATCTTGATAAAACCTTCCTGAAGGATATCCCTCGCCTCTTCTTCATTACCGGAATACTGAAGACAAACAGCATATAACTTTGATGCATGTCTCCTGTAAAGAAGTTCCTGATCCCTTCTGTCACCGGCAAGAC
>CAIPJU010000530.1 GCA_903865465.1 uncultured Bacteroidota bacterium | reverse complement strand
TTACCTTCAGACGAAATATAAATTGAACGATTCAGTACATTTCGACAAGGAAGGGATCCAGTTCAGGAATGTCAGGCTTACTGATGAAAAGGGAAATGCTGGAATTTTATCGGGCACCGTATTTCATAAGAGCTTCAAAAATTTCACAGCCGATGTGGCAGTTAATATGAATTCCTCATCGTGCCAGGTACTAAATACAAAACCTAAAGACAATGATATGTATTATGGGACTGCCTATGCTTCAGGAGTATGCAAAATTAAAAGCGGTCCCAGCTCACTAACCTTCGATATCTCGGCAAAAACCGGTAAAAATACCCGGTTCTATATCCCGCTTACTAAAGGATTGTCGGTAGCTGACAACTCATTTGTAACTTTTGTCGATAGTAAATCGACGAAAACCAAGGTGCCGGCCGTTGAAGCCCCGCCGGTGGATTCAAAAAAGGTGGGCATGGATGTTAATTTCGACCTGGAGGTAACACCAGAAGCAGAAGTACAGCTCATTTTTGATTCCAAAGTCGGAGATGTCATGAGGGGGAAAGGATCGGGGAACCTTAATGTCAGTCTCAATAAAAAAGGTGACTTTCGGATTGTTGGGGATTACATTGTAGAAGATGGAGATTACCTGTTCACTCTGGGTAACATTCTGAATAAATCCTTTACGGTCGAAAATGGTGGAAGGATTATTTTCAAGGGTGATCTCGACGATGCAGAGATCGACATGAAGGCAATATATAAATTAAAAGCTTCCCTTTATGAAATATTAGGTGAGGGAGGATCCAACGAAAGAATACCTGTAGAATGTCAGCTTAATCTTTCAGGAAAACTTTTTAACCCTGTGGTAGGATTTAATATATATCTCCCAGTGGCTGATGAAGAGACCAGAACCTACCTCAAAAATGCATTGTCAACCGAGGAAGAATTAAGCCGTCAGTTTCTTTATCTTCTTATAATGAACAGCTTCTACGCTGAACCGTCAAAAAGTTCAACTACGGCATCGGGTGGTTCACAAACTACACCTACCGGAACTTCTGCTATGGCTGTTACTACTACTGAAATGCTATCTAATCAGCTGAGTAACTGGTTATCGCAGATATCCAAGGATTTCGACATCGGCTTTGCATATCGGCCGGGAAGCGGAAATAAGGATATCAATCCACAGGAGCTACAGGTGGCGCTCTCAACCCAGTTGCTGAATAATAAGGTTACCATTAATGGCAATTTTGATGTAAGGGGTAATGGCAATTCATCAACTGGCACCACTTCATCGAGTTCCAACCCCATTACCGGCGATTTTGATGCGGAGTATAAAATAACTGACAAGATAAGATTCAAAGTCTTTAACAGGTTTAATAATCCATATACGGGTAAAGGGGTTGGTATCCCTTACACTCAGGGTATTGGAATTTTCTTCAAACAGGATTTTGATAAATTCTCCGATCTTTTCAAACGAAAAACTAAATCGGAGATGAAGAAAGAAGATGAGCCTGCAGTTAAAAAAGATAGTTTGCCAAAAGGGAAATAAATCCTAACGAGAATTGCTGAATCTTCATAGAATTTCTTAATATCTGCCGGCTTCTTTTACTGTTTCTTTTAAAAGGTTGATAATTTTTTCAACTTGTTTACTATTATG
>CAIPJU010000529.1 GCA_903865465.1 uncultured Bacteroidota bacterium | reverse complement strand
GTGCCATCGCTGGTTATAAAAGAGACTGATTTATTCTATTTCTATTAACTTTAGGCATTCTAGGCACTTAAAAATCTAGTCACTGATTAGTTACGAAAAAATTAATACTAGGATCAAGTGAAGATAACAGAAGAATATATAAAATATAATGTTGATTCTATTGATATTAAGTCTGTACGTTACATTGGGGATTTTGCAATACGAATATTTTTTAGTGATGATGTCATCAAGCTTGTTGATTTCAAACCATTTTTAGAATCATCATTACACCCATCAATCCGTAAGTATTTAGATGAAGCTAAGTTTAAGGAGTATAAAATCATTGATGGGAATCTTAATTGGAATGATTATGATATGATTTTCCCAATTGAAGACCTGTACCAGGGCAGTGTATGAATTTATTTTAGGTTTCAAAAGATCGGTATTGATTTGCACCATACTTAACCTTGCCTGAATCTGAAGTTGTTAAAAATTCCCAAAACCTGAAAAGAACTTGGCAAGAATTAGAAAACCACTTACAAAAAATCTCATAAGTGGTTGATTATGATTGTTCAATCGGGTCTCCATATTTGAACTCTGGGGGTAAGTTAGGCTGCTGAGTTCAGGTTTAGAAAAGATGCTTTTTCAATCTTTTAATTCTGACTTTAACTGATAAGCTATTTTCAATGATCCATCAATTTGACGCTTAAATATAACAACAGCTGCATTTCGTTTAGTAATAGTATCACCAGTTTCGTTCTGAATAAAAACTTGTTTTTGAATTATTTCAGTTGTAATAAAATCTTTCGATGACCATATTTTTTGTGTTTTATTCTCTTGTTGAATGTATTGCCTTTGTAGGGTTTGTGAGTTCAGCATAGATCTTATAGAATCTTTCCCTGAACACATTTTTCCGCCTTCAATCCTTATTCCATCATCAGTAAAGAGATCTGCATTATCCAGCCTGTGACCAGAAAGCACATTCTCATTCCATTTCTTATTTAACTGATCAATTGATTTCTGATCCTCAGTAACAGAGTATTTTTTCTGGCATGCTGAAGAGAAAAGTAAAATTACTATTATAGTAAAAACTGTATACCTCATAATGGTTGTTTTTGGATCGGATATCATGACAAGAAAGAATTTGTTTTTTTCTTACTAATATAATGTTTTGTACGCACAATCCAACAACGGAAAGGAGGATCTGTTTCAGCATAGGTGAAAAATGAAAGTAACCCGTTAATCCCTCACTTCATTACAAAACTGGGTAACACCACCTCCCTTAAGTTTAGACAGACTTACAGAAAATCCCTCAAAAACCTGGCAAGAAAGTGTGAGAGGGGAGAGTGGGTGGGAGTGTGAGTGTGAGAGTGAGTTTTGAGTGTGAGTGAGATGCTCGCACTCGCTCACACTCTCACTCTTTTTGTTGTCCCGTCAGGTCTTCCCGATACGTTTTCACTTCGTTCAAACTATCGGGACTACTCGCTCCGCTCGCAGCTTCTCGACCTGAACTCTCCTGATCCAGAAGAATACGAGAATTTAATATTCTTGTCCTAAAGCATCAATTATCAATACTGAGTTATAAAGACAAAATCATTATAATTCCATTATTTAATACCTGTTATCCCCAAAACCTGGCAAGAAACCTGGCAGGATTTTAAATAGACCTTCATATAAGCAGATTTGCTTCCGGGGTCTACATCCTGAAAATTGACAATAATTCAGGGATTATAACAAGGAGATTCGTAAAACAATAAGATTTAATATCGAAATCATTTATTACGACATATTGATTGGGGATAATATACCTTTTTAACATATTTGCTTGAAATGGTTTTGGAAAATGGAAGATTACAACTGGCCTTCATTAATGCACAAGGTCTTATCCAGATCCACGCTCTCCAGATAGTAGTCTGAAAGAAGGCCTCATCATTTCCGTATCAGGTTTTTCAGCAAATTGCATTACTGGCTCAAAAGCATTAATTTTGTAAAAAAAGAAAATGCCAAAGATCTTTGAATATCTGGGTATTTTGATTTTCTTCTATTCCAATGAGCATGAGCCAATTCATGTTCATGGAAAATATGATGGGTTTGAAAGTAAAGCAGAGTTTTAAATAGT
>CAIPJU010000528.1 GCA_903865465.1 uncultured Bacteroidota bacterium | reverse complement strand
AGGACGAATATGATTGTCTGAAATTGATCTTAAATCATGCCTACAATTCAGAAAAATCAATGGAAAATGAACTGATGTTTAATCCAATGAACAGATTTCAGTATAATTAATATTATTAAACAGTTATTTTTCAATCTGTTTTGGATTGCGTGTTCAGATCATCGATCCAAAATCTGCAATAATTAGACAATACTATCCTATTCTCTTGGTATAAAATACCTTATCATCGCCCAAATCATAGAAATCCTTAAGCCTGGCTTCCTGAGCAAACCCGGTATTGTCGTAAAAAGCCCTTGTAGGAGCATAATATTCACGTCCTGATGTTTCCGCAATTATAATTATGCAGCCCATCTCTTTTGACTGTCGGCAGGTCTCATCAAGCAGTTTTCTGCCTATACCTTTACCCCTGTAATCATGATGTGTTACTATCCAATAGAGATCAAAACTGGTTGACGACATTGTAATCGGACCAAAGCAGGAGTATGCAACAGTAACTCCATCCACTTCGGCAAATACAAAATAATATCCGGTGGATTCACCTTTTTCGAGTCTCTCCTCAACAAGTTCAACAGCAATATCTGTTTCGTGGTCATAGAAGAAACCGGTCGATTCAACGATTACCCTTATCCTGGCTGCATCAGATGGCGCCGGTATCGTTCTGAAAGTTATATTCATGGTCTGTTAGTTTTTTAATTCCGCGAAAATAATAAATCATTCGTATCTCAGTGCATCAATAGGGTCAAGACTTGAAGCCTTACGTGCAGGATACCATCCAAAGAATACTCCGATAACTGTACAAACAGCAAAGGATAATATCTCCGAGCCCGGAAGGATTATAACAGGCCATGCCATTACCGAACCAATTATCTTTGATGCAACAATTCCCAGGATAATTCCAATAATACCCCCGGTAACGCTCAAAAGAATTGATTCGGTGAGAAATTGCAGCAAAATATCAATTCCTTTGCCTCCTATGGCCATCCTTAAACCTATTTCTCTGGTACGTTCTGTAACTGAAACGTACATAATGTTCATAATACCAATCCCTCCGACAAGAAGCGATATTCCTGCTATGACTCCCAGCAACACTGTAAGAATATCACTGACAGAACTGAAAGTCGATAATAATTCCGTCTGGTTACGTATACTGAAATCATCCTGGTCTGTCGCCTTTAGTTTATGTTGCCTTCTGACGGTCTCCTCAATCTGCTTAGCCGCAATATCAGTTGATTTCGAATCTATTGCAGAAGTAAAGATACCCTGGATATAGGTTATTGCGAGAACCCTTTTCTGAACTGTTGTGTATGGAGCAAGTAAAAGATCGTCCTGATCCTGACCAAAGGTATTCAGCCCTTTTGGTGACAGAACACCAATCACAAGAAAAGGGACCTTTTTAAACCTGATTATTGAGCCCACAGGGTCAGCTCCAGCTCCAAACAGATTCTTAACAACGGTGGCACCGAGTAAGCATACTTTGGAAGCGCTGGTTATCTCCCTGTCGGTAAACATTCGTCCGCTTTGAACCGAACGTTCCCGAATCTGAAGGTAGCTCTCATTTTCACCATAGAGCGATGTGGGCCAGTTTGCAGATCCAAAGACAACCTGTCCGCTGCCCCTTACTTCCGGAGTCACAGCAAGAACTGAAGGGCAGTCTGACAAAATAGCATTTACGTCATTTTCCTTCAGGCTCTGCATGGTTGAAGCACCGAATTGTACTCCGCCTCTCTGCTGTGAACCAGGTACTACAGAAACAAGATTTAATCCCATACCGGCAATCTGTTGCTGAATACTCATCTTCGACCCCTGGCCGATGCCGAGCATGGCGATTACCGAAGCTACACCTATTATTATCCCGAGCATGGTGAGAAATGCTCTCATCTTATTTCTCAACAAGGCAGCAAGGGCTATTTTTAAAAGATTCTTGATACTCATGGCTGAAAATTTTATATATCGACTTCCACAGGAATTGTGGCAAGCATCTCGTTTGCCAATATCCTGTCGCTGACAATGTTCTCCCGCAGGATCATTCCATCTTTGAAAATAATGTTTCTCTTTGCGCACTTTGCAATATCTGCTTCATGTGTAACAAAGACAACTGTCTTACCCTTGTCATTAAGATCCTGAAAAAGGGCCATTATTTCAAATGATGTCCTGGTATCCAGGTTTCCGGTTGCTTCATCGGCAAGAATTACAACAGGATCGTTAATCAGCGACCTGGCAATGGCAACTCTCTGCTGCTGCCCACCTGACAGCTGATTTGGTTTGTGGTGCATCCTGTCGAGCAATCCAACCAGTTCGAGGGAATGCAAAGCCCTCTCCCTCCTTTCCTTCGCGGAGACCGAAGAATTATAAAGCAATGGAAGCTCAACATTATCAAGAGCACTTGTGCGTGGAAGCAGGTTGTAACTCTGAAAAACAAATCCGAGCTTCCTGTTTCGGTAGGAGGCGAGCTGGTTCCGGCTAAGATCCGAAATGTTCATTCCATCAAGAATATAGGCACCATCGGTAGGTTTATCGAGGCAGCCAAGGATATTTAGCATGGTTGATTTTCCTGATCCGCTGGCACCCATGATTGCAACAAATTCACCTTCTGAAACCAACATATCTACTCCCCTGAGAGCATGAACTGTAACCTCTCCCACATAGTAGTCTTTTTTAAGTTTTTTTATTTCAATAAGAGTATTCATGGCCTGAAGTATTATTTATCTTCTTGCACCGCCCTGTACGGGACGCTGCGGCATAAATGGACTTGTTGCTGCCGGTGGCTGGGCTGAAGTCGATGGCTTACCTGCCTGTGTCATTGAGAGAATCACTATATCACCCTCCTGAAGTCCGCTTTTTATTTCAGCATTAGTCCCGTCAATTGCACCAGTGGCAACCCTGGTCCTGTGTATTTTGTCACCGTTTTTAACCCATACCACTACAGGTTTCTTACCTGTTTGAGCCCCTCCCTGGAAGCTGTTCCTGGAAGTTGCAGGTGAGACCTCAGCTGCTCCCGTTTGATTTTGTCCCATAGTTACCTGACCTGTTTCATTATTCCTTCTCTGTCCCTCAGCTCCTGCCTGATTAGCAGCGCCCTGGGGACGAGTATATGGGTTGTTTTTCAGATATTCAGAAAGAAAGGCAGCATCTGGAGTAAACCTGAGGGCCTTGCCGGGAATAGTGAGAACACTGTCGACCCTCTGGACCAGAACTGTTATGTTTGCCGTCATACCAGGCATCAGTTTCATTTCAGGATTAGGGGCATCGACTATTACCGTATATGTAACAACATTCGAGGTGACTACGGGCTGCAACCTCACCTGGCGGACTGCACCTTTAAATACCTCAGTTGGATAGGCATCAACTGTGAAATCGACAGGCTGATCTTTTTTGACCTGTCCGATATCGGCCTCATCAACATTTGCCTGAACCTGCATTTGTGTAAGGTCGTTGCCAATCGTAAAGAGTGTCGGGGTATTAAAGCTTGCTGCCACTGTTTGTCCCTGATCAACAGCACGATTAAGAATCACCCCCGAAATAGGAGCATAAATAATGGCATAGGCAAGGTTTACCTTTGCTTTATCATATCCTGCCTGGGCAGTCTTCAGGTTTGCCCGTGCCTTATCGTAGTTATACTTAACCTGATCGTAATCGGCCTGGGCTACAAGTTTCTTATTAAGCAAAGCCTTATACCTTTCATAGGTTGCTGTCTGGAACTCCACTTCGCTTTTTGAATCTTCGAGGGAAGCCTCTGCCTGTTGTACCTGTGTTTCAAGAGGGGTTTTATCGAGCTCGGCAAGAAGCTGACCTTTCTTAACATTTGAATTAAAATCGACATAGATCCTCTTTACAACTCCCGAAACCTGGGTGCCTATTGAAACTGTTGTGTCAGCTTGAATGGTTCCTGTTGCAGTGATTGTATTAATAATGGAACCTTTTTTGGCAACAGTAGTCTCATAAGTGTAAGATTTCTCACTCTTATGACAGGAAACTGAAATCATCAGCACCAATAAAATTGTGACTGAAATTGATTTCTCCCTGATAAATGTAATCCTTTTCATTACTGCTGGATTTAAAATTATTGTTTTTACTTATTGATATTTTTAAATGATAATGGCTGTCCGCTATAAAAATCAAGAACTTTATAACTGAATATCAGCCTGTATTTTGATTGAAGAAAATTACTCTCTGAATTTATGTAACTGGTTTTCTGGACCAGGTAATCGACTGAGTTGAGCAGGCCCTGGAAATATTTTTCTGCAGCAACATCAAATGACTCCTTAACTGCTTTATATCCCTCAGCGCTGGCGTCATATTCTATTTGTGAAGATGATACATCAAGACAGGCCTGTTCAATTGACTTTCTCAATTGATTCTTCACGTTCATCTCATCCAATGCAGCGTTATCGGTATTCCTCCTGGCAATTGCAACGTTTGTCCGGACCTGATGGTTGAGGTAAATCGGTACAGAAGCAGTAAATCCAACAGCAGGGCTAATATTATTATTAATCTGATTGCCAAACGATTCGCTTTTCTGCAGACTTGAATAAAGAGTCGTCAGGCCTGCATTCATACTAATACTTGGCAAAAGCCCCGATTTGGCAATTTCGACAGCAATCTCTGAGCTTTTCTTACTGAGTTCAGCGTTTTTAACCTCAGGTTTCAGACCGAGTGATATCCTGTAAACTTCGGCCGCATCAGGATTTCTTCTCTGGTTGATCATACTGTCGAGATTCGGATGCTCAATTTCGAAGTTGTTAACCTGTGGAAGTTCCATAAGCTGCATTAAGGTCACCCTGTTAATTGCCAGCTGGCTGTTGGCAGTTGCAAGAGTTTGTTTCTCAGTAGCAATCTGCGACTTTACCTGGAGGTAATCTGAGTTTGAGATGGCGCCAAGTTTAAGTCTTTCGGCTGCCAGGTTAAGCTGTTCCGCGGTAGAATTAATCTGGTTAATACTGTTCTTCACCAGCTCCTCAGAATAGAGCACTTGCAGGTAGGCATTGAGTACGCTAAGCCCAACATTCTCCTTTATTATTTCAGCATTATATTTTTGAGCCTCAAAATCGGTTTCTGATTTCCTTATATTATTACGAATTCTGTCACCATTGAACAGCGTAACGGATGAGCTTAGGGAAATATTTGTACCATCGCTCCCTTTGAATACAGTAGAACCAGTAGTGCTATTGGTCTGATTGCTCCAGGTGTAATTTTGCCTGGCTGAACCGTTGAGCGAAGGATACCAGCCCGACTTTGCATAATTCATGTTTATTTCGCTGATATCATTGCTTACCAGCGCCTTTTGCACCTGAATGTTCTTTTCAAGAGCATACTGAATACAATCATCTACGCTCCAAACTTTGGACTGGGCTCTGACGATACCAGAGCCTGTAAAAAGAAGGGATAATGAAATCCAAATGGGCAGGGTGAAAATTCTCCGGATAGAGGTCCTGAGTAAATTGATTAAAATGGTCGTTCCCGGATCTGATCTTAGCATCTGATTTTCCGGATTCCTGAACTCTTGCATGGCTGTCTTCTTTTAAACAATTAGTCATTTTGTTTTTTAAAAAGACAAAGAAAAGTTAATGGTTATTTCAGAATCAGTATTAAAAATTTGTTAAAGTTATGACCTGAAACTCAAGGTTATAAACAACATTTTCTAATGCTAATTCTATCTTAGATGCTCTTTTTATGCCGATATGGGAATGGTTGATTCAGAAAGGTGAATCAAATATTATGTTAAAATTGATAAAATTAATCAGGCCGGAACTAGGCCAGAATTAGTTCCACACCCGACATAATAAACTCCTCTCTGAAGTTCCCGGATAGCTCATCGTCGGTAGCAATTCTTTTTATGTCGGCGAGATTGCAGATATTTGTAAGTTCAATTTTTCCAAATTTTGTTGAATCAGAAACAATAATAGTATCAGTAGCCTTTCTGATTATGTAACTTGAAATCTCCGCCCTGAAAATATCACGGAGAGTGAAACCGGTAGCTGTTGTATATCCGTCGATTCCAATAAATGCTTTATCAAAATTGATCTGATCGATTGAAGAGCGGGTAATTTTTCCGACCAGACTCTCACTTGATTGCTGATATATTCCTCCGAGAAGAATTATCGCGGCTTTTTCATTTT